>NZ_BAABCY010000001.1:0-20670 GCF_039539345.1 Snuella lapsa
GGTGTCCTTAACTGATAATTGTATAAAATATTGAAAATTAAATGTTTAACTTAAATTTATTCGTGTGAAAATAGGAATCGTTTGTTACCCAACGTTTGGAGGGAGTGGAGTTGTAGCTACAGAGCTTGGTTTAGAGCTCTCTAAACGTGGACATGAAATCCATTTTATTACATACAATCAGCCGGTTAGGTTAGAATTGTTAAGTAACAATGTACATTATCATGAAGTTAATGTGCCAGAATATCCTTTGTTTCATTACCAACCCTACGAATTAGCTTTATCTAGTAAGCTAGTGGATATGGTTAAGTTGCATAAGATTGAAATTTTACATGTACACTATGCAATCCCCCATGCCTATGCAGCATATATGGCAAAAAAAATATTACTTGAATCAGGTATTTATGTACCCATCGTTACCACGTTACACGGTACCGATATTACACTTGTAGGGAGTCATCCTTTCTATAAACCGGCAGTAACCTTTAGTATCAATAAATCAGATGCCGTTACTACAGTTTCAAAAAGCTTGAAGGATGATACTTTGCGGTTATTTGATATTAAAAACGACATAAGTGTTGTGCCTAATTTTATCGATCTGGATAAGTATAATCATGGTTTTACTGATTGCCAGCGTGCTATGTTGGCTAAAGATGATGAAAAAATAATTACCCATATAAGTAACTTAAGAGCAGTAAAGCGTGTTCAGGACGTGATTAGTGTTTTTTATAATATCCAAAAGGAAATGCCTGCAAAACTTATGCTTGTAGGCGAAGGACCAGAACGGGAAAAAATAGAATGGCACTGTCAGGAGTTGGGGATTACAGATAAGGTTGTATTTTTTGGAAGAAGTAACGAAATAGATAAGATATTATGTTTTAGTGACCTGTTTTTACTGCCATCAAAAACGGAAAGCTTTGGGTTAGCCGCATTAGAGGCTATGGCTTCGGGCGTTCCTGTAATATCAAGTAATACAGGAGGTATTCCTGAGGTTAATATTCATGGTGTTTCGGGATATTTAAGCAATGTTGGAGATGTAGAGGATATGACCAAAAATGCTTTGTATATTTTAAGTGATGAAGAACGCTTAAAGCTGTTTAAGAACAACGCAAGAAAGGAGTCTTTAAAATTTGATCTTCATAAAATAGTACCACTATATGAAGCCATTTATGAAGACACGCTTGCCAAATGCTTAATAATGTAATAGCTTTTGCGTTTGGGATGATAGCGATGTAGCTTACTTTTTTTTAGGCTTGCTAGACTTTGCAGTGGGATTAAAAGCAAGGCACAAACTTAGCCAATATGCCAGATCTTCGTCGGCATCAAAACCCTCTGGAGTAACAAAAATATAACCTTTCATAGGACGCCCTGTAAAATCCATTGGTAAACAATGTGGTTTTAAAAGTTCTTCTTCGTAAGCGTCGGGGCCAACGCGGGCCATTAACAGGTTGTCACCATATTTCTTATCAGTGTGAATGCCACAAAGCATTTTGTTGTCTACTTTAAAACATAACCCTCCCATCATTTTAAGCTCAGAAAAAGGGACATGCATTTCACGGAGTTGTTGCCGAATTCTATCTGCTAAATATGTATCGTAAGCCATTGTATTTTGAATTATGTGTATATACTAAAAGTAAATTTAATACATTTATAACATTAACCAACAAACCATATGAACCAACTTGATACGATAATCGCCGATTTTGCATCGGCTGTCTGGGGTTTACCATTATTAATTTTGTTGATAGGAGGCGGTTTGTATTTGTTGTTACTGTCTAAATTTCTTCCCTTTCGCTTTATTGGGCATGCTGTTAAGGTATTACGGGGAAAATACGACGATCCTAATGACCCCGGACAAATTAATCATTTCCAAGCTTTAACAACAGCTTTGTCTGCTACAGTAGGCATGGGTAATATTGCGGGTGTAGCAGTAGCAATTTCCATTGGTGGGCCAGGGGCTGTTTTTTGGATGTGGGTTAGTGCTATTATAGGGATGTCTACAAAATTCTATACGTCTACTTTGGCCATTATGTATAGGGAGAGGGACAGTTACGGTGAACTTCAAGGAGGTCCTATGTACTTTATTACGGAAGGTTTAGGCAAGTCATGGAAACCATTGGCTGTTATGTTTAGTATTTGTGGGTTGGTTGGGGCGTTACCGGTTTTTAATGTTAACCAGTTAACGCAAGCTGTTAACGATATTCTGTTAAGTTCTAATGGTATAAAAGTAGGACTGTGTTCTAATTTAATAATTGGGTTCGTTTTAGTGGGGCTTACTGCTTTGGTTATTTTGGGAGGTTTGCAACGTATAAGCAAAACAGCATCACGATTAGTACCAACAATGGTAGTACTTTATTTTATATTGGTTTTGATTATTCTTGGAATTAACTTAGATGAGATTCCAAAGTATGTTACTCTGATTTTTACTGATGCCTTTGCCGCCAAAAATTTTACTGGAGATGCTTTTCTAGGAGGTATGTTGGGAGGTTTGATTCTATTGGGAGTTAGGCGAGGAGCGTTTTCTAATGAGGCAGGCATAGGAACTGCACCGATGGCTCATGGTGCTGCAAGAACAGATGAACCCATTCGAGAAGGCTTGGTAGCTATGTTAGGGCCTGCTATCGATACATTGATTGTGTGCACGTTGACAGCCTTAGCGATTTTGGTTACAGGGGTTTGGCAAACAACAGATGCCAATGGTGTTAGTTTAACGGCTTCAGCTTTTTCTAAAGCCATGCCAGGAATAGGTAAGTATCTATTGCTTTTGTGTATAGTTATATTTAGTGTGTCTTCTTTGTTTTCCTATGCCTATTACGGTACTAAATGTATGAGCTTTTTGTTTGGAGCAAGTAAAAAGTATTACTATAATTATTTTTATATTGTTAGCATATTGCTAGGTGCAACAACATCATTAAGCATGATGATAAACCTTATTGATGCTTTCTTTGCTTTAATGGCTATACCAACTATGGTAGCAACCATTATTATGGCACCACGAGTCACCAAAGAAATAAAGAACTATATTAAACAGTTAAAATGAATAAATTATGAAGAAAAACGATCATGCAATTGCTTATTGGAAAGAAAATATCAGGTATGTTCTCATCCTGTTGGCCATATGGTTTTTGGTTTCTTATGGTGCTGGTATTCTTTTTAAGGATGCTTTGAATCATATAAAGTTAGGCGGCTTTAAGTTGGGGTTTTGGTTTGCGCAACAAGGATCTATGTATGTATTTGTAGTACTCATATTTGTATACGTACGCTTAATGAACAAACTTGATAAAAAATATGGTTATGATAAGTAATATGATATTGCTAAGTGCTTTAGGCGTTCAGAATTGGACTTATATTTTG
This sequence comes from Snuella lapsa, assembly GCF_039539345.1. Classification (NCBI taxonomy): domain Bacteria; kingdom Pseudomonadati; phylum Bacteroidota; class Flavobacteriia; order Flavobacteriales; family Flavobacteriaceae; genus Snuella; species Snuella lapsa. Next base: position 3,352 of record NZ_BAABCY010000001.1, read on the forward strand.
GTTGGTTTAACATTTGCCTTATATATTGGTATTGCTATTTGGTCGAGAGCAGGATCAACTAAAGATTTCTACGTAGCAGGCGGAGGTGTGTCACCATTGGCAAATGGTATGGCAACTGCAGCCGATTGGATGAGCGCCGCATCTTTTATATCGATGGCAGGGATCATTTCGTTTGCCGGTTACGACGGAGCTGTATATTTAATGGGATGGACCGGAGGTTATGTGCTTTTAGCTTTGTTACTCGCGCCTTACCTACGTAAATTTGGTAAGTTTACGGTACCAGATTTTATAGGTGACCGTTATTATTCTAAAACAGCGCGCATTGTCGCTGTGCTTTGTGCCTTATTGGTATCCTTTACTTATGTTGCAGGTCAGATGCGAGGCGTTGGTATCGTTTTTTCGCGGTTTTTGGAAGTCGATATTAACACTGGTGTTATTATTGGTATGCTAATTGTGCTATTCTATGCCGTTTTGGGGGGAATGAAAGGCATAACCTATACACAAGTAGCACAGTATTGTGTGCTTATTTTTGCATTCATGGTACCCGCTATTTTTATTTCCATACAAATGACAGGAAACCCTATTCCACAGTTTGGTTTTGGAGGTAAATTAAACGATGGAACTGGAACCTTTTTGCTGGATAAGCTTGACGGGCTTAGTGCGGCATTAGGGTTTGCAGAATATACCGAAGGCTCTAAATCGATGATGGATGTATTTGCCATAACGTTGGCCCTTATGGTTGGAACAGCAGGTTTGCCCCATGTAATTGTACGTTTCTTTACGGTTAAGCGTGTTCGAGATGCACGTAAATCGGCAGGTATAGCCCTATTGTTAATCGTTATTTTATATTCAACTGCACCTGCTGTGGCTGTATTTGCAAGAACTAATATGATTGAAACAGTTTCTAATAAACGCTACGATGCCGTACCAAAATGGTTTAAGAAATGGGAAACAACTGGACTTATTGAGTTTACGGATAAAAATAATGACGGAACAATTCAATATGTTGCTGATGCTTCCCAAAACGAATTAACGGTAGATCGGGATATTATGGTTTTAGCAAATCCCGAAATAGCCAATTTACCCAATTGGGTTATAGCCTTAGTAGCAGCAGGTGGATTGGCAGCAGCTTTATCTACCGCGGCTGGTTTACTATTGGTGATTTCGGCTTCCGTATCGCATGACTTGATTAAAAAAATTATAAAGCCTTCTATTTCTGAAAAGGGTGAATTAGTTGCTGCGCGTTTGTCGGCAGTAGGTGCTGTTTGCGTTGCCGGGTATTTTGGAATCAATCCGCCTGGTTTTGTTGCAGCTGTAGTTGCTTTGGCCTTTGGTTTGGCGGCAGCTTCCTTTTTTCCGGCTATTATTTTAGGGATCTTTTATAAGCGTATGAATAAAGAAGGAGCTATTGCAGGCATGGTTGTAGGGATTACGGCAATGTTATTGTATATGGTAAAATATAAATTGGGTTGGTTTGATGACACTTTACCAGATAAAAGTGAATGGTGGTTTGGTATATCCCCAGAAGGTTTTGGAACTATAGCGATGCTCTTAAATTTTGTGGTTTCTATTGTTATAATGAAGTTTACACCACAACCGCCCGACGATGTGCAGGAGATCGTAGAAAAAATAAGAATACCAAGTGGTGTAGGAGAAGCTGTAAGGCATTAATGATTTGAAAGGGGCATTAATGTTCCTTGTAAAGATTGGTTTTTTTGTTGTTTTGGGTAGCTTGTAACAGCAATATTAGCTTTTGGGGTAAGTAAAAATGAAAAATTATTTCATTAGGATAGTATATTGCTAATTTTGACGTTTTAATCAAATCCAATTTCAGAATAATACCATCTTTCGTCTAACTGTACAATTTTATATGAAGCGTTTGTGATAGTATTATTTCCAAAATTTCTTGGATATTTTTTTAAGTCATAAATAATCCTTCGTTCTAGGTCCAGTATGTTATCAGCCTTATCTATAAGAATTATCAAGCTGTCATTTTCTTCAACAAACCCTGAATAACTGGGGTTTTTGTTGCTATCATTTTTAATGACAAAATCAATGCCCATTTTACGAATATCCGCTATGATAAATTCATCTATTTCATCTCGGCCATAAGTCCCTTCTTCGTATTCTTTAAATTTGGATATCAAGTAGATTAAATCATCTTTATACCTTAAAACCTTATGTTCACCAAAAGGATTACAGGAAATAAGGATTAGGGATAAAACGTTTATGCTTATATTCTTCATTTAGACTCAAAAACGAGGAATGGGGCTATATTATTTTATATAAAGGCTGTTTATTCCACTTCTAGCTTTAGGGGTTCAAAGGAATTTGTTCTTATACCTATAAGTCCGTATTTAACTTCCCCTTTTTTAATTGTAGTTCCGTTAAGATTGTAGTTTAGTAGTTCGGATTCAAATTTTTTATTAGCAGAACCAGCAGCAATCATATTACCTCCAGCCAAACCTGGACCAATAATAAGACCAATTGGAGTTGAACTGGTTGTTTCTTGCACGCCATAATTGTTTGTTTTGTATGTATATAGGTTCATTGGGGTTAATAACAAATAAAACAGATAAGACGCTGTACTTTGTTTTAGTGTTTTAAAGACAGTTTCATTTTCCATTACAAAAACTTCAGAACCATTTAAATAAGTCAGTTTAATATCTTTACCAAATACCAAGTCTCTTGTTGTATTGTTCGATGTTTTAACAGCAACTAGTTTAACCCCCTTTTTTAATTCCTTTTTTGCATATTTTTTATCAAGCAAGTTATATTTATACTCTAGTTTTACATTATCTGTTTCGATTTTTGAGATATAGTTGATAGACTTAGGAGCAATTATTTCGTACCTCGAAGCACAGTTTAATAAAAGGATAACTGAAAAACATAAAAGAGCCTTTTTAAAAAATATCATAAAATGTTGATTTTAAATTGTTAAGAATTTTAATTTAATGTTTGGGTGTAATTGGATTAGTTTTTAAATCTAAAACGAGGTCAAATGTAAGTAAATATGCGTGCTTAAGGCGTTTTTTTTGAATAAATATTACTATTTTTCTTTCGTGTTATTCTGGTTGGAGATTGAAATGAATTTTATAGGGTGCAGTACATGATTTCTAACAAACTATCTTTAGGAACTTCTTGGGGGTGCTTATTTATTAATTTTAGTGTAGAGAGCCTTTATATTTGTTTGGTGTTATTCACCTTAACAGAAATTATCTGAAGTTCCATTGTTGCTTTTAAGGCAATAATTGTAGAAAGAAATATTTAGATTTTAGGAGAAACAAAAAAGATGTATTGAAATAACTCCAATACACCTTTTGGTATTTTTTTATGAACCTACCTAGTTTAAACACGTTCAATCTTAGCCCCAATGGCTCTTAAGCGCTCATCAATGCGTTCGTAACCTCTGTCAATCTGTTCTATGTTTTGAATGGTAGAGGTGCCTTTGGCAGATAAAGCCGCAATAAGCAACGCTACCCCTGCTCGAATGTCGGGTGAGGTCATGGTCATGGCTTTTAGTGTCGATTTATAGTCATGGCCAATAACTGTGGCACGATGTGGGTCACAAAGAATGATTTTAGCTCCCATATCAATAAGTTTATCTACAAAGAACAAACGACTTTCAAACATTTTTTGGTGAATTAAAACACTACCTCGGGCTTGCGTGGCAACTACCAGTATAATACTTAGCAAGTCGGGAGTAAAACCAGGCCAAGGGGCATCAGATATTGTTAAAATAGAACCATCTATAAAGCTTTGTATCTCGTATCCATCTTTATGTGCGGGGATATGGATGTCGTCACCTTGCCTTTCAACAGTAATTCCCAATTTCCTAAAAACATTTGGAATAATGCCCAAGTCGTCCCAGCTTACATTTGTAATGGTTAATTCGCTTTTGGTCATGGCAGCAAGTCCTATCCAGCTTCCAATCTCTATCATATCTGGAAGCATGGTATGAGAAGTGCCTCCGAGGCCTTCTACGCCTTCAATAGTTAACAAGTTAGAGCCAACACCAGAAATTTTTGCCCCCATCCTGTTAAGCATTTTACATAGCTGCTGTAAATAGGGCTCGCAGGCTGCATTGTATATTGTTGTTGTGCCTTTGGCTAAAGTGGCTGCCATTACAATATTGGCAGTTCCCGTAACAGAAGCTTCTTCTAGAAGCATATAGGTCCCTTTAAGGGTATTGGCCTCAACACCATAAAATTGTTCTTCTCTACTATACCTGAACTTAGCTCCTAGTTTAATTAGGCCTTCAAAATGTGTATCTAATCTACGGCGACCAATTTTATCGCCACCTGGTTTTGGAATGTAACCTTTCCCAAAACGGGCTAATAACGGTCCAACAATCATGATAGAGCCACGAAGTCCCTTTCCATCTTCTTTAAAATCTGGAGACTCTAAATAAGCTAAGTTAAGATCATCTGCTTGAAAGGTATAGGTGCCGTGGGCAAGTTTTTCAATCTTTACTCCTAACTTTTTTAAGAGGTTAATAAGCTTATTAACATCAACAATGTCCGGAATGTTATTTATGGTAATTTTTTCTGGAGATAACAGAACGGCACATAAAATTTGTAATGCTTCATTTTTGGCACCTTGGGGTTGTATACGGCCTTTTAATTGGTGCCCGCCTTCAATTTTAAATGATTCCATAGATAATTTTAGTAACGTTTTCTTGAGCGGCTACCAGAGTTCTTTTTATGATGGTGAGAACTTTTTTTGCTTTTGGATTTAGAGCGCATTAAGCTTGATGCATCCGAAAGATCCTCTTCAGAACTTCTTAAATCGATATTACCATTGGAAAGTTCATATAGGTGGTCGTATATAACAGCATCCTCAACGGTGTCTTTATTCCAATTTAAAAAACACTTTTTCATATGATTGGCAATAGTGTACACCAAAGCATCTTTAAGATCGCCTTTATCCCAAGTGTTGGCAACATCTATCATGGTTTTTATGTTATTGCCATAAAAACGATACTTAGGGAAATTTTGAGGATATTTTAAGGGTTGTGGACGTTCCTCAAGCAATTCCTTGGTGGGCTTTTCGAAAGGAGAATCGGCATCCAATTCAAAATTGGCCATGATAAATAATTGATCCCAAAGCTTATGCTGAAAATCGGGAACATCTCTTAAATGGGGTTGCATGTTACCCATTACCGAAATAATGGCTTTAGCCAACTTATTGCGTTCTTCTTTAGTTTCTCGCGATTTTGCATAGTTAATCATTTTCTGTAAATGGCGTCCATATTCAGGAATGATTAAAAATTCACGCTCGGTGTTATATTCTAAATTATAAATAGCCTCTGTCAAAATATAAAAGTGTAGTATTAATGTAAATAGTGCATGTAGTTGTATGCAAGCGCAAAATACAAAAAAAAATTAAAGACTAATCACGCCTTCAATTTTTTCTGCCACTTCTTTGTATTTTTTAATAACAGCTTCAGGATTTTTCATGACAACGTTAATGGACACACTGGTGTATTTTCCGTTTTTGGATTCTTTAGTGTTGATTACGGCTCCTATGTTATTAAAAATAGCTTCAACCTGATCTATTTTGGCCACATCAGACTTAATTATAAATTTATATAGGTATTCTGTAGGCCAAGTAGCTGTTTCGTATAATTGCTCCCTTAGTTTATTGTAAAATTCTTCTGAGTTTGAAGGTGTGTTCATGGTTGTTTTTATATGATGCAAATATACGGTTTCATTTGTTTAAATGTTATTTTTAAGTGTAGGATATAACTATGGTTTTTAGGGATGATGGGATGTACATTTAAAAGAATATTTGTATTCTGCTATGTAGGTGAGGAAATGTAAGTGTTTCGTTATACCTATATCATTAGATGACATCTTAGTGATTTGCTAAAAGGAAAGCACTTAAGCTTAAAGCGTCGAATGTAGTTGTGTATTTTTTTTATAGCTGTTAAATTCCGATTTTTACAATCAAAATCTTGCTGACTTGAAGACCAAAAGAATAATTATTACGGGAGGGCCTGGAACAGGGAAGTCTACTATTATAAACGAATTGATGAAAAGGGGATATACTTGTCTTGAAGAAATTTCGAGAGAGCTAACCCAGAAAGCTAAAGAAGAAGGTATTGAACAGTTGTTTTTAAGTGACCCGTTATTGTTTAGCGAAAGGCTTTTAAAAGGAAGAAGGCAGCAATACGAAGTGGCAGAAAACTTTCAAAAGGAATATGTTTTTTTTGATAGAGGGGTTCCAGATATATTAGCTTATATGGATTATATAGGGAGTGATTATCCGAAGCATTTTATTGAGACTTGTAAAAGAAGTATATATGATGAGGTTTTTATTTTAAGACCATGGGAAGCAATTTATACTAGAGATAAGGAACGTTATGAAAATTTTGATCAAGCATTGGTTATCCATGAACATTTAATTAACACGTATAATACTTATAATTATGCGTTGCACGATGTTCCTCTTGATACGGTAGCTATGCGAACCGATTACATATTAAATATTTTAGATAAACTGTAATGGACCATCCTATAAATATATTAGAACGTTACTGGAATCACACATCTTTTAGGGAGCATCAGGAAGCTATTATTGATGCGGCGATAGAAGGGGAGGATGTTTTGGTGTTGTTGCCTACAGGAGGAGGAAAGTCATTGTGTTTTCAAATACCAGCGTTGGTTAAACCAGGGATTTGTATTGTTATTTCTCCCTTAATAGCTTTAATGAAGGATCAGGTACAAGCATTAAATGATAAGGGAATTAAGGCTATGGCATTAACCAGTGGTTTATCGTTGGATCGGTTGGATAAGCTTTTGGATAACTGTATTTATGGGAATTATAAATTCCTGTATATTTCTCCAGAGCGCCTTCAGCAGGAGTTGGTTCAAGAACGCATCAAGCAAATGCCAGTTAATTTAGTAGCTGTAGATGAGGCTCATTGTATTTCGCAATGGGGAAATGATTTTAGACCTGCTTATAAAAACATTACACTTTTAAGGCAATTACAGCCGACAGCCAATGTTATGGCTTTAACAGCATCTGCTACTCCTGTGGTTGTTAATGATATTGTTAAGGAACTTGATTTTATAAGTCCAAAAGTGTTTAAGCAATCGTTTTTCAGGTCTAACCTTGCTTATATGGTTTTTCATGAAGAAGATAAATTGTATCGTGTGGAAACCATTTTGAAGAAATATACGGCTTCTTCCATTATTTATGTTAGAAACAGAAAAGCAACATTGGAGGTAAGTGCCTTTTTGGAGTCTAAGGGTATTTCGGCAACCTATTATCATGGAGGTCTTTCTAACGACGATAAAGAGGCTAATATGCAAGGTTGGCTAACTAATAGCAAACAAGTAATGGTAGCAACCAATGCTTTTGGAATGGGAATCGACAAACCGGATGTTAAAACGGTGATTCATTTAAACTTACCAGAAAGTATAGAAAGCTATTTTCAGGAGGCTGGACGTGCAGGTAGGAACGGGGATAAAGCCTTTGCTGTAGTACTTAAAAACAATAACGATCCGGCTTTGGTTGAAAATCAATTTTTAAAAGTTTTGCCAACTGTCGATTTTGTAAAGCAGGTTTATAAAAAACTGTGTAATTATTTTCAAGTTCCTTATGGAGAAGGCGAATACCTAACGTTTGATTTTGATTTTAATTCGTTTTGTAAAACATATAAATTCCCAGGCGCTTTATGCTATAATACCCTTTTGTTGTTAGATAGAAATAGCGTTATTAGTTTGTCGAGGCAATTTAGAAATAAAGTATTGGTTCAGTTTGTGATACCAAATACATCCTTGTTTAACTACTTGGATACGCATAAGGACCTTAGTATTATAGTAAAATCGATGTTGCGTATGTATGGTGGAATTATGGATCATGTAACTCAGGTTAATATTGTTCGTATAGCAGAAAAGACATCGCTTAGTGAAGCATCTTTAATAATGGGGCTACAACGTTTGGAAGCAGACGAAGTTATAAGTTTAAGTTTAAACCGTACAGATGCTCAAGTAACTTTTATAGAACCACGTGAAGACAATAAAACAATTAATCGCATAGCATCTGTTATAGAGCAACAAAATAAATTAAAACAAAAGCAGGTTAAAGCTATGTTGGATTATGTTGAAAATGATTTGATCTGTAAGAGTGCGCAGTTGCTTTCGTATTTTGGAGAAGAAAAGGTAACGCCTTGTGGTATTTGTTCAGTGTGTATAAAGGCGAATAAAAAAACGGGAGCTAATACTTCAGTTAATTTAAAAAATCATATTATTGAACTGTTGCAGAGCGGCGATCTGTCATCAAGGGATATCGTTAAAGCACTAAGGAGTTCAGATGAAGCAGTGAAAGACACCCTGCGTTTATTATTAGAGCACCAAATTATAAGTATAACGCAAACAAACACATATAAGTTGAGCCATTTATAAGATGAATTATTGGAAGTGTTTAATTTTTTTGGTTCCATAGTGGAATTATCTACAACAAATGAGACATAACTAATATTAATACCATTCCATATTTTTAATGGGAATTATACTTGCAAGAGGTAGACAGATGCTTTTGGTATAAGCAATAAAATTTAAACAGAGAATTACAAATAAAGAAATAGTACAATGAGAGATTTAAGAATTGTATTTATGGGCACTCCAGATTTTGCAGTTGCTACATTAAAAACATTAGTAGAGTATAATTATAATATAGTTGGTGTTATTACGGCTCCAGATAAACCAGCTGGACGTGGCAGGAAACTTCATGAAAGTGCTGTAAAATGCTATGCTAAGGAGCAAGGCTTACATATACTGCAACCCACCAATTTGAAAAGTGAAGCGTTTTTAGAGACATTAAAAGCATGCAATGCAAACCTTCAAGTAGTTGTAGCATTTAGAATGTTGCCCAAAGCAGTTTGGCAAATGCCAGCTTATGGTACATTTAACTTGCATGCTTCTTTATTACCTAATTATCGTGGTGCAGCACCAATAAACTGGGCAATTATCAATGGTGAAACACAAACTGGTGTTTCGACGTTTTTTATTGATGAAAAAATTGATACAGGGGCCATGATTTTACAAGAAACTGTAGCTATTGATCCAGAAGAGAATGTAGGAACCCTTCATGACAGGTTAATGGATGTAGGAAGCCAATTGGTTTTAAAAACCGTAGCACTAATAAAAGAAGGCGATGTTAAAACGTATCCACAAGTTGACACACCCAATATAAAAACGGCTTATAAATTAAATAGGGATAATTGTAAGATCGATTGGAGCGATTCCCTGGAAGCTATTCATAATAAGGTGCGTGGGTTGAGTCCGTATCCTGGGGCTTGGTGTATATTGGAAAACGGAGGAGATGTTTTAGATATAAAAATATATAAAGCTAATAAAGAGATTAAAGACCATAACCATACTATAGGACGTGTTTTTGCAACAAAAAAGGAACTAAAGGTTGCAGTGAAAGACGGCTATTTGTTAGTGCAAGAAATTAAATTACCGGGTAAACGTTTAATGGATATAAAATCCCTATTAAATGGTTATGTGATTAGCGAAGAAGCTAAAATGCTGTAAAGCCTCATTATTACTGATATTGCAAAAAATCCGATAAAATGCATGTCCTTTATTAACAAAAGCTGTAAGTTATTAACAAAGCAGTGTATTTCCCTTGTCATTACTTGCATGATTGCATAATCCGTATAAATTTGTAGTAGAATTTAACAAAGATGTTTAACCAATTTATTAATAATTAAATTTTATATTATGAACAAATCAGATTTAATCGATGGTATGGCTGAAAACGCTGGAATCACTAAAGCAGCAGCAAAAAAAGCATTAGATTCTTTATTAATTGATATAGAAGGAGCTTTACAAAAAGGAAAGAGAGTTTCTTTAGTAGGGTTTGGTTCTTGGTCTGTTTCTAAAAGAGCGTCAAGAGAAGGTAGAAATCCTCAAACAGGAGAAACTATAAAAATAAAAGCTAAAAACGTTGTAAAGTTTAAAGCTGGATCAGATTTATCAAATGCAGTAAACTAATATTTACTTCAAACATATTAAAAGAAGCCTTCATTTAATGAAGGCTTTTTTGTTTAATAATCCTTTAAACAGTTGCTTTTTTAATAAATAAATATTAGATTTAATTAATAAATTCTTCAAAAGCATGGTAACAATTAAACCCAAAAAAGGTAATTTGTTAATTGCTGAACCAGCAATAATTGGCGACGTTGCTTTTAATCGATCTATTGTTTTATTGGCAGATCATACCCAAGAAGGGTCTATTGGTTTTATCTTAAACAAACCCTTAGATTATACAATTAAAGACTTGATTCCTGAGATTGAAGCATCGTTTAGAATATATAATGGAGGCCCTGTTGAGCAGGACAACTTATATTTTATCCATAAAGTGCCCAATCTAATACCAGATAGTATAGAAATATCTTTGGGTATCTATTGGGGAGGCGATTTTAATATAGTAGCAGACTTAATTGCCAATAAGTCCATAAAGGAGGAAGACATACGGTTCTTTTTAGGATACTCAGGTTGGGAATCCAATCAATTAGAAAGCGAATTAAAGGGAAGCTCTTGGGTTGTTACAGAAAATATCTATAAAAATAACATTATAGAGAAAGACTACGAGTCCTTTTGGAAGGAAAAGATGTTGGAATTTGGAGGCGAATACAGTATATGGTCTAATGCTCCAGAAAACCCCAACTATAATTAACCAAGCCTTAGTTTTACATTTAACTTTTGTAGAAGCATTTTAGATACAGTTGCTTTAAAAGTCTTCTTTCTATACTTTGTTATAGGTTGAACACCAATCATTACGTTACTAATAAATATCTCGTCGGCTTTCTGAAGTTCAAAAGGGGAAATTGAAGCTTCTGTAAGTTCATAATCTGGAAGTAGTTTTAGGATATCCATGAGCTGTTTCCGCATTACGCCTTTTAAGCAACCGTCTGTAATAGGAGGTGTTTTAATTTGGTTGCCTTTAACTAGAAAAACATTACCATTGAGTGCTTCTATAACATGTTTGTTGGTATTTAATATTAAGCAATTATTTAAATTGTTTTCTTTGGCATATATACTACCTACTACATTTAGTGCCTTATTATTGGTTTTTAAAGACGATAGTAAACTAGGTGACATATAGTAATCTTTGAACAAGTCAACTTCATAAAAAGATTCACTAGTCTGGTAAAGTTCTTCTTCTGTTTTTTTGGCAGTAATAATAAAGCTAACATTATTGTTTTCTGGTAGATACAAACCGCCTTCATTCCTGTAAACCGTTAACTTAACCCGGGCAGATGTGTTATGTATGCCGTTTGCCTTTAAGGTATTATGTATTTGATCTTCTAAGTATTCCATTGTATAATGCATTGAAATTTCCATACGCATAATGCGCATGGATGCCATTAGCCTGAAATAATGATCTTCCCAGAATAAAACTTTACCAGATAAAACTTTTATGGTTTCAAATAAGGCGTCTCCATAATTGTATCCTCTATTTTTAATGGATAATTTGGTAGTATCTTCTGAAATGGTAGCGTTAAAATTTGTCATAAAAAAAATCCCGCACTCTTAATTTTTGAGTGCAGGGCAAAGATAATTTAAAAATATTAGGATTTATATTAGGCAGAGCCTAATACTTGTTTCAAACTGGAAATTTGATTTTCCCAAAGCATTTTAGCTTCTTCAATTTCATCCTCTTCTGCAAAATCGGTTATCATTAGTGAAACATCTTTGGTTATATCGTCTACTTGAATTCTTAATTCAAAATAGGATGTTTGGTCGTCTTCATCATTTAACCACCTAAACTTTATGCGTTCCCCGCTTTTTTTGCTTAATAATTTGGCTTGTTCTTCACTATCATCCCAAATAAATGTAAATAGCTCTCCTCTAGAATTTACGTTGTCTGAAAACCATTCCGATAAGCCAGATGGCGTAGAAATATATTGATACAGTAATTGGGGAGAAGCGTGAATTGGGAATTCAATGTCAAATTTTATTTTATCTTCCATAGGTATTGTTGAAAATTTTTCTTGCTCAATATATACATTAATTGATAAGTTTTATAATATTTTTCGATATTATTTTTTAATAACATTTTACGCAATTAATGTTTGTTTCAAATAATATTGTTTTTATATTTGCAGCCACAAAATTAGGCGAGGTAGCTCAGCTGGTTAGAGCGTCGGATTCATAACCCGGAGGTCGCGGGATCGTGCCCCGCTCTCGCTACAAGTAATAACAAGGGTTTCAGTAAATTGAAACCCTTTTATTTTTTCTTAATATTAGCTCAGGTACAACATAGGTACAACATTTTGATATTTTTAAAGTGATCATTCCAAATAGTACAAATTGATTCCATTTTAGATAAAATATTATTATTTTGCTATCTGACTTCTAATTAAGTTTTCATTTGTCATAGTCTTATGCTAATAAATGTGAACACAAGGCATAATTGGAAATCCACGTTTTTATTCCTGGAATTTTTAAAGCACATGCCTTTTATTGTTAATAACTCAAAATATCCCTAAAAACTCCCAATTATTAGCCATTTCGATAGCTGTCATTTGATATCAAAAAGAAGAAAAAAAAAGTACATGATTGTTTTTGTCTGTTAGATTGGTTTGAATTGTTTTAATTTGCTGTTTGTCAAATATTTGTGAATAAATATTCAAGGTTTTTTCTTCTTTCAAAAGCTCTGTTTCATACTTTTATTTCCACACTTCCATAAGGGAAAACAAAGGCCTTTGTTCATTTTATTAATCCAAAAACATTAAAAATGGACAATCTATTAATATTGGAACGGCTTGACCGTTTGGAAAAACTTCTTATCGGCCAAAAAGAGGTATTGACATTTGACGAGGCCTGTGACTATACGGGCATTTCTCGAAGCTATCTCTATAAATTAACAGCTTCCGGAAGAATTCCACATTCCAAACCTAACGGAAAGATGCTCTTTTTTGAAAAGAAGAAGCTTGTGGACTGGTTACTCCAAAACAATCGTAATCCGCAACAAAATCTAGAACCAGGAACTTTGGTTCATACTAAAAACCAAGGGGCACGATAGGATAATTCAATAAAAATATTTATCATGAAACAGATACCTTATGTACGTGTAGGCACGTCCTATTATAAGCGAGTCAAAGCCCCGACAATTGCCGGTCATTTTAATGAGATTCTGGTGTACTGGAATTTAGAGACCATACGACAGGATCATGGCAAAGACCTTATAAGTAAAATACCTAAATATGATGGCTTTACTTGCATGCCCAGCCATCTGGAATATCAGCAGGAATATTTTAGTTTTTATAATACCTATTCGCCGTTATCAAGATCTCCACAGGAGGGAGAAATAGAAACGACTTTAAAATTTGTCAAGCATATTTTTGGACCTCAATTTGAATTAGGTCTGGACTATCTTCAAATCCTCTATATGCGGCCTATTCAGGTTTTACCTATTTTATGCTTGGTTTCTAAAGAGCGAACTACAGGTAAAAGTACTTTTCTGAAGTGGCTGAAGGCTATGTTTGAAAATAATCTCACTTATCTAACCAATGATAGCTTTGGGAGTCAATTTAATGCAGATTGGGTGAATAAGCTACTGATATGTATTGATGAAGTGTTGTTTAATAGAGAAGAGCTTACCGAACGTATTAAATACCTAAGCACGACTAATACCAATATGTTGGAGGCCAAAGGTAGAGATAAGCGAGAAGTTGAGTTTTTTGGTAAGTTTATTTTATGCAGCAACAATGAAGATAATTTTATCAAAATTGATGCCAATGAAACCCGGTTCTGGGTTCTGAAAATCCCATCTATAACTCATGAAGAAACAGATTTCTTAGATAATCTAATCAGTGAAATTCCAGCCTTTTTACATTTTTTAATCCATAGGAAACTAAGCTCCAGGCATGTCACACGCATGTGGTTTCAGCCTCAACAACTTATGACTAAAGCCTTGCTGCGATTGATTCGGAATAACCGGAATCGCGTAGAGAAGGAACTGGCCAGCATATTGCTTAATGCTATGGAGCATTTAGATGTTAATACCATTAATATGTGCTCATACGACGCTGTGCAGCTTTTAAATACCACACGAGTTAAATCTGATCATACCCAGCTTAGAAGGATGTTTAAAAACGATTGGAAATTAATGAATCAAGGAAATTCCAACCGATATCAAAAACTGGTGATCTGGGCTGATGGTAGTTTTAACCTAATTCCAGCTAAGGGACGCTATTTTACTATTGAAAAGGATTTCCTGATTAAAAATTTTGATGAATTGATGACAGAAGATTAAAAGCTCGCTGTTTATAAGGGCTGAGGCTGTCATCATTATATCATCTTTAAGTCATCAAAATAAATAATGATGATAGATAGAGGTAAATAAAATTTAAAAGTGATGAAGTGATGTCAATTTGATGACAAGAAAAACCATAGTGTTTATTAGGGTTAACAAAGAATTGTCATCAAAATATCAAAAAATCACCTAAAAACATATTGCTTATGAAAAGAAAAATAAATTGTGAAACAGCCCGTAATTTTCCAGTGGAAAAGGCACTGGAAAAATTAGGGCACTTTCCCAATAGGGAAACGGAACAAGAAGCTTGGTTTCTGAGTCCTTTCAGGTCAGAAACACAAGCCTCTTTGAAAGTATCTAAAAGAAAGAACAGATGGTACGATCATGGTTTGGGCATTGGTGGCAATGTAATTGATCTGGTAATACTTGTTTTAAACTGTCCGGTAAAAGATGCCCTGGTGTTTTTAAGCGATAGTCCAACCTCTTTTTCTTTTCAGCAGCAACAAATACCATTTAAGGAGAATGTGTCAATTGTAGACGTGATAAAGATCCAGGAAATAATGCATCCAGCATTGGTCCAGTACTTAAGTTCCAGATCGGTACCGTTGTCAGTAGCGAAAGTTTACTGTAAGCAAGTATGGTATAAATATAATGGAAACCTGTTTTTCGCTATTGGACTGGAGAACATAAAGGGAGGATGGGAGCTTCGCAATAGGATTGTCAAAAATTGCAGCAGTCCCAAATCCTATAGTCTTATTAAAAGAGACAGCAAGCAATTGGTTATTATGGAAGGTATGTTCGATCTATTTTCGCTGGCCGTATTGAATGAGGAGCTAGCCAGTACTTCAGATATTATCGTGCTCAACTCCCTTGCTTTTATAAGGAATGTGGAGGATTATGTTAATCGTTATATTAATGATTATGTTAATTGTTATGATAGGATCTTGCTCTATCTGGATAATGATACAACAGGGGATAATGGCACCCAATATTTAAAAGAAAATTATCCCTCTGTTACTGACCAAAGGGAAACTTATAAAAACCATAAAGATTTAAACGAATACCTGTGTCATGTTAGAGGAAGCTGATTTTGAATATATATCCCCGGAAATGCAGGAACAGGATAAACGGACTCTTGAGATTCCTACCGATGTCATTAACGATTCGGATAGCATTGTATTGGATCTGGAAACAGGTGCAACGGAAGGGAAGATCGTTTTGGGTAGGAATTCGAGATGTGTGTCTGTGGACACATTCTCGTCTGCTCCCGAAGGTCGCAGAGAAAAAAGAGTGTTTAAGGGGAAGGAAGAACTCGTTAAGTTTCGATGTTCGGTTTACGAAAAGAAACTATTGAAGGTCAAGGCAAAAAGCACGGGATTGACCCTTAGTGAATACATCAGGCGCTCTGTTTTTGAAAAGGAGATTACTGAGCGGTTTAGTGAAGAGCATATCAGCATTTATAAAATGCTGATAAAATACCATAACAACTTTAAGTCAATTGGCAATATGTTCAAAAAGCGAGACCCAAAACTGACCCAGAAGGTTCATGAACTGGCAAATGAGATTAAGAGACATCTAAACAATTTTCAAAAATGATAGGTAAGGGCAAGAGCATAGCACATACCGGGGCATCCATGTCCTATGGCTGGAACCAGGAAAAGGAAGCAGAGGTTATCCTAAAGGAACATTTACATGGTGAGACACCAAACGAAATCACCAAAGAATTTGAAATGCTCCAGGACCTGAACGATAACTGCAAAAAGAACACCCTGTCCTTTGTCATCAGTCCAACCATTGAAGACGGCAAATTGTTGGAAAAGGAACGGTTGGAAGCCATAGCAAGACGATTTGTCCAGGAAATGAAACTACAGGAGCGACAGGCCATTGCCTTTGTGCATCGGGACAAGTCACATACACATATCCATTTGTACGTTAATCGCATTGATTTTAACGGGCAGGCCTATAACGATAGCTTTATTGGCAAACGGAGCCAGCAGGCAGCCGAGCGTGTAGCGGAGCAAATGAGGCTAACAACGGTCAGGCAGGTGCAGTTTGAAAAGGAATTCAACCTTAGGGAGATTCGGGCAGAGATCAAGCGTAGGCATGACCTGGCCATGAGGCAACTCAAGCCCAGGGGGATGGATGATTATATAAAGGCCATGAAGGCCAATGGCGTAGATGTAATACCGGTCATCAATAAACAGAACAAGCTCCAGGGGTTTCGGTTTGGATTTGATGGACATAATCTTAAAGGGAGTGAGGTGCACCGTAACATGTCCCTTGGAAACATAGCCCAACAAATAGCCGGGAGGTCTACGGCCGAAATCCAGTTGAGTTCAAAAACAAGAACGGCAACAGTTAAGCTTATGGGTAAGGCGGTTGACCTGACACCCAGTGTTAGCCTAAAAGTTGCCAGATTCATACTCAAAAAAGCGATACAAAAAGGAATAGGGTATTAAAAAACATACATATTATGACAAGAATAGAGGAACTTTCGAAATTATTGGTTGAAGAACTTAACGACTTTGATAAGGGCATTGAAAAGCTTGGGAATATCAATGAGGAACTTAAAATGACCAAGCTTAAAATGGATCTAACGGAATATAAATCCATTATCCAATCACATCAAAACCACATGGACAAACACCAAAAGGTCATCGAACAGTTTGAAGAACGATTTAATGAGAAAATTAGGAAGGCAAAAATTTATCCTAATTGGGCTGTGGTTATTTTTATAATTTGTGTAATAGTTTCTCTAGTATTAGTTTTATATATTTTCCTTTAACATAATTTTTTAAGCAATAACCAGAAGTTGATGGTTAAGTTTGGACATGGATATTATAAATAATAGGTTTTAAATTGAAACCGAGTCAAAAGTATTGAAATGCCCAAAATTTTTATCGCACAAATTTATACTAGTAATTGAGTGAAAAATTAACAGTAATTTATGTAACCTTAAAGAAACTCTAAATGAAGTCATCTTGACTTTTTAAGTTTATAAAATTTCTTTAGTCCAATTACAATGAAAGCTAGGAAGTTAAA
>NZ_BAABCY010000002.1:0-3014 GCF_039539345.1 Snuella lapsa
GGATGCTTCTGTATTTTTTTCATATGCTTTATTTTCATGACTTTTTAATAAAAAACCACTTAATGTATAAACTTGAATTGAAACATCTGTGTCAAATGGAATATTATAGTTAAGATTGACATTAGTCCTAAAAGGGTTAGGATAAGCCTCAAACACAATATCTACCCCATCCAATGTATAAATATCTTCCATTGGAATATAATCACAACTCGTTTTTACAAACTGAGATTTACTCTTTCTACCTACTGCTTGACCTTGCTTGTTCAACTTACCCTCAAAATTGAGATCTCCAATCCAATTAAAATGGTCTGCCTCGTCATCAGCTTCAAAAATAAAATCAATTCCTTCTATTAGGTACTGTGTGGCAATTCCTGCATCTCCTTCAAAATATCCTGTATCATTTTTTATTCCTTTTTCTTTGCTAGTATGCGTGTTGTCAAAAATTAAAGGAGCATATAACTTGTCAGGTATAGGGGATTCATTTATAGTAAAGCATAAATCGAAAACATGTGTTGGTCTATTTTTTTGAACTTGCAAATAGTTTGATTTATTTGGGGCCAATGAAATACGAGGAAACCCCCCCTTATCGGTTTGAAAACCGAATTCATCTCCAATTGTTGGAAAAGTTTCCATAACCAACCCTATCTGATATCCATTTTCTTTATTAGTAATTTGAAGATTACCAATTACTTCGGAATCATAAAACATTCTTAATGTGGTATAAGACAATAATGTTTTATCTTCATTAGACTGGATCATAATTGGATAACATATTTGTTTACTTTCACAGTCCACTGAAACTTCACCCACAGACCACTTCATTTTTGCACTATTTTGGGCACTACTAAAACTCATTACCATTATGAGCAATAGAATTATACAACCATTGATTGTTTCTCTTTTGACTACCGATTTCATTTTTATATTAATTTTCATTTTAAACAAACTTTATAATTAAAATCAGTAGGCCAACCTTTTCTTATTGGCTAACCTACTGATTACATTAATTAATTTCTTGGTACCGCTGATAAAGCCACATTCGTGTTACGCTGCCATAAATTATAGTCATTGGAATTGACATCTCCATTCATATCATAATCACCAATATTATATACTTTAAAAATATTCTCATTAAACGACCACACATTAAAGTCGTTTGTATTTATATCAGTGTCTTCACCATTAATGGTCGTACCATCTCCCTGGTCTCCATTTCCAGCGTACATTGCAAACACACCTGGTAATACCTCCTTCTGACCTACACGTCCTTCTCCAAAGAAATCAACGTCATATGATTGCTTGTTTCTAAAGTCGTACGTCAAAACGCCATCAACAATAGGAACTGCTTCATGAGACATTACGATAAGGTGATTTCTGTGCTCAACTACAACATAATATGATTGATCTAAATCTAAGGTACAACAATCGGCGCCAGTTACAAACTCAATTCTACCATCATTATGCAGCAATCCGGCACGTTGACATAGTATTTCGGATCCATTAGTTGGATCTGATCGCAATGACACCAATACCCAATCAGTTACAGTGCTAGGATAACCAGCATCACCGTTGGCAACATCTCCATAAGAATCATAGAATGAGCCTTCATTCCCACTATAATTCCAAGGTAAAATGTTATACACTTGTCCAGCCGCTCCTAAAGCTGGAATATATTGTGAGCCAAAGAATGGATCTCCACTGGTCTGTCCAGGCAACAATCGTAGATCGTTAAGATCGGTACGCATTATTGTGCTGTAAGTACCAACTCCTTGGTCATCAATCAATGATCCTTCCAAGAACACATATAACTCAAAATCTATGCACAATGAAATAGCCGCAGTATCTTCATCATCATCAACAATACCATCTCCTAAATCATCTATGCCAATACCTGTTGTAGGATCAGAGTCAACATCAAATTGGTCGGCTGCGGTAATTTCGGCCCCATTTTCATAATCATTTGTTGATGTTACCGTAGCCTCAAACGATAGTGTTACCGATTCTCCACTATCCAATCGGTCGATCATCCATAGAAGAAGGCGGTTATCGGAATCATCCGTCGATATCAACGCTCCCGTAGCGCCAACATCACTTGAAATTGAAGCTGCTACATAATCATATCCAAATGGTAACGTATCCAAAACGTCTATATTTGTGGCACTATCCGGACCGGCATTGTTAACAGTTACCGTAAAGGTTACTGTATCCCCTACACTTGCAGTAGTGACATCAACCTCCTTAGTTAAGCTAAGGTCTATTTTATGAATATGATATGCAGTAGGATCATTTGTTGGATCTCCATCATTATTGTCTCCATTAACATTATCTAAATCAAGTGTTTCCTCAGATGGTGGATCACTAACAGTATTTAATTCAGCGTCTGTACCCGTGTCGGAAACATCACTTACATCATCCGTACCATTTGGACTATCACCTAAGGCTATTGCACTATTCTCTACACCTCCCGCATCAACATCAGCAGCAGTAATTTCATAAGCTCCTGTATAGGTTGTTGAATCACTTTCGCCTGGAGCCAAACTTGCAATAGGAATTCCTATAATCGTACCCTGAGGGAATAGCAACAAAGGATCTGTTATTACAATATTCTCAACCGTTACATTACCTGTATTAGTTACCGTAAAGCTATAGTTAATGATATCGCCCTCTGGGCCATCAGGTCCAGATGATGTTACACTTGTTATGCTTTTGATAAGCTCTATAGATGCTGTCTGAACAGCCGTTACAGTATCCGGGTCGTCGTCCGTCACCGGCGTGTCGCCTATTCCGTCCCCATCAGTGTCGGCACTACCATCGGCCGTAGCCGTATTGGTAAAGCTGCCACTGTCTATATCTATCTGAGTGATCGTATGGGTCGCCGTGTAGTTCCACGTCTCGCCCACATCCAATACGCCATCGTTGTCCGTGTCACCATCTACAAACGTAATGCTTCCCGCATCTGCCTGAGGATCGCTAACTACTGGACTGTAAACCGTCGTGTTACCTGTGTTCTCCAA
>NZ_BAABCY010000003.1:0-11383 GCF_039539345.1 Snuella lapsa
AAATAAAAGCCCTTAAAAGGGCTTATTTGTGTCTTGTTTTTAGAAAATTAAGGGCTTGCGCAACGGCTACCAGTGTTGGGTTTTAGTGCTTTTTTTGTCAGATTTTGGATCCGATTATATTCAGTTCATCTGTTTTGAAACTGTGATTTAATCATATTAATCCGTTCTCAGTCAGAGTCAGAGTCGGAGTCAGAATCCGCAAGAGTGATATTCCGCGTCCAGATCAGTTAAGGCCAACGGTTTTAAGTCCGTTTTGTGCTTTGGTTTTTTCCGCAAAGAGTTTCAATTCCGAGTAAGAGTCCGTTTCGGAGCAATTTATTTTCCGCTATGCTTTTCAAAGTCAGTTTTTGCATTCTAATGGCTTGCGTCTGAGTGAGTGTCAGCATTAAACCCAACTCGTTATATGTGGAACTATTATCCTACTTATCCCCTCTATTTTCCGGATAAGAGGAACTTTTGTTCCTCATTATAACTTGCAAAACGTAAATATATACAAAACCCTACAAATATGTAATATATTATCGTAATTTAAATAACTACCTTGTCTTATATAGTTATTTTAGGGAGGGTCAAAAAAAGCTACTCCTTCACCTTTCCTTCACCTTTCCTTCATATCTCCTTCATATATACTTCACCTTTACTCCATAGTAAAGCTATTCTAGGATTCATTCATTAACCTGTATAGCTATTTCAGGACGAGTCAAACTCCATGCCTTCTGTATAGATAGTGTATGGCTTAAGTATGGATAGTGTATGAAAGGGGCATTTCAACAAAGACGACCAAAAACAACAATTTCTACCAAAAACAATAGAAACTGCATAAAACAACAGAAAGCAGAATCCTATCCAAATAAAAAGAATAATTTTTAGAAACAAAACCGACACGCTCTGCAAGTTCTAAGCATCTTATAAAAGTTCAAAACACACCGTTTGTCCCGTTAGTTTTTGTGCTAAAACACACATCGCCATGTCACTGAGTTGCAAGACCCGTGGGTAACCGCCCGTAGTCTGGCAATCGCGCATCAGGACAATTAATGTACCCGAAGGTGTAAGCTGTACCGTTCCCGGAAGTACCGGAGCAGTTATAATGGCCTCCAATACATTTGGCAGTAGTTCTTTTAAATGATACCCCATCCGGTTGTGGGTTGCAGAAATAGTAAAATCCAAAGATAACAACAAGCTTTGCTGTTCCGGTGTTAACAGCTCAAATTCCGGCCCTTTATATACAGGAAGTAATGGATCTAACAGGTATTTGCTATTAAGGCGTATACCTGCATGATGCACTGTATTAAGCGTCTTACTTGCAGCAATTGGAAGCTCGTCATCCTTCAACAATACCGCTTGTTTCGTAATACCCTGGTACATGCTCCGGCTCGCGAGCACTGCTTTGGTTTTAAATCCGCCAGATACCGCCAGATAACAACGGAATCCCGTCTGAAGCTTACCAAACGACAGAACATCGCCAGCCATTATTTTGATAGGCTTATGGCATGCAATTATCTGGTCATTAAGTTTAGGGGACATGTCTGCTCCCGAAAGACAGATGTAGGTATCCGTTTCAAATGCCAATACGCATCCCGTCATAGTCATTTCCAAAACAGCTGCCGTTTCATCATTACCCAACAACATATTGGCCAGTCCCGTAGCATAACGGTCCATAACCCCAGACTGGGGTACACCATAGTGCATAGCTCCCAGCCTGCCAAGATCCTGAATAGTAGAATAAAACCCGGGACGTAAGACCTTAACCATTAAACACCTCGCTTTCCAATTGGTATACACCACCCTTAACCAAGGTTTGTATATCATTATATTTTTCTAAAGACACCGGATAAAAGACAATGCGATCGCCCGGCTGCGCAAAACAAGGAGCAGCTTTAGTAACATCAAAAAAATCAATAGGTGTATTTCCTATAACATGCCATCCTCCTGGACTAACACTTGGATAAACCCCTGTTTGCTTACCCCCAATAGCCACACTCCCCTTTTCAACTCGTAACGTTGGAGTGGCTTTTCTAGGCATATACAACTGTGTATCCAAACCACCCAAGTATAAAAACCCAGGTAAAAACCCAATAAAATAAACTGTATAAACTGCACTGCTGTGCTTTTTTACAATAATCTCACGGGCTATTTTTTTGGCCTTTGCCAAGGCCTCCATATCTGGAGCAAACTCGGTTTCATAACATACAGGAATGCGCCACAAGGTTTTGGTTAACGCTTTACTTGGAACTTCCAATGCATAAAGTTCCTTTAAAAAAGACACTTCACGATTAAAATCAGAATACCCCAGTTCATAAATTACCAAAACCGAATGATAGGCCGTCGTAACTTCAGACACCTCTTGCATTTTGGATTCCAACACCTTTTGCTTAAACGCCAAAATATCCTCCAATACCGTTTCCGAAATGCTGGCTGGCCATTCTACTAAAATAGCATGCGATCCATAAGGCTTATATACTAGTTCGAAACGCATGAGCTCTTAATGAATTTCAATACCACAACGCTCTAATTGCGTCCTTAAATACTTAGCTAAAGTCAGTGCTTCTGGATTATCGCCATGAATACAAACAGTATCCGCCTTAATGGGTCTTTCCTTCCTATTAAGCGTAGTTACTTTATGGTCGCATACCATGCCATACACATGCTTAAATACAGCTTCCTGTTCATGAATAATGGCTCCTTCACTGGCTCTGGAAACCAAGGTAAGATCTTCGTTATAGTTTCTGTCCGCAAAGACTTCATATAAAACCGGAATATTGTTTTTCGCCGCCAAATTGGCAATAACCGATTGATAAGGCACGTATAATTTAACAGGTAAAGCAATACTTTTCATAACCTCTATAATAACATGGGCTGTTTTATCATCAATTGCTGCCAAATTGTACAAAGCCCCATGTGGCTTTATATGATGTAAAGGCTCATGCATGGCATCTAAAACAGTAAGCAAAGTATCAATCTGTTCTTTAACACTGGTAAACAATGCTACACTTGACATATCTACCGCCACACGTCCAAAATTCACCTTATCCGGAAACGATGGATGAGCACCTACTTTAACGCCATACTTTTGGGCCAAGGCTACCACTTGGCGCATGGTTGTTTCACCGCCCGCATGGCCACCACAAGCAATATTGCATGAAGACACAAAGGGCAATAACTCAGACTCGTTACCTAGGCCTTCACCTACATCTGCGTTGATATCAATTGTTAAATGTTTCACTAAAACAGATTTAAACCCAACACTTTATTAAGGCTAGTTATTGAAAGTAAGATACTAATTAATAGTATTACAAACCCAATGATGTTTTGTCTCAAGCTATTTTTATATATCCCTAAAACAGAGGATTTGTTCATAATCCAAATTAAAAATACGGCTATAATGGGCAATAAAATACCGTTGGCTACCTGTGCAAACTTAATAATTTCTATAGGTTTTATTCCTAAAGACGAAAAAACGATCCCCATTAACAGTACAACCATCCAAACACTTCTAAATTTCCAGGAACGCATACCAACACCCAAGCCTAAACAGCCATTGGCCACATAAGCCGCTGCCAATGGTGCCGTAATAGCACTTGTAATACCAGCCGCAAACAAACCACTTGCCAAAAAGTACTTAGCAAACCGTCCAAACAAAGGTTCGAGTCCTTTGGCCAAATCGGCAGCACTGCTAATATCTGTTGCTTCTATGGCTGCTGCCGATACTATAATGGACATAGAAACCAAACCACCCAAAGCAACTGCCACAAACGTGTCCTTTCTGGCGTATTTTAAATCCTGTTTGCTATGCCATTTTTCCTTAACCAAAGACGCATGTAAAAACAAATTATAAGGTACAACCGTAGTTCCAACCAAGCCAATAACGGTTAACAAGCTATTTTCAGGAAAGTTAGGCACCAATGCCCCTTTTAAAATCTCCATAACATCTGGGGCGGTTATTACGGCTGTTATCAAAAATGCCAAACTCATAAGTATCACAAGAAATACCAGTACCTTCTCCAGTATTTTATAATTACCCAAATAGAGCAAACCAAATGCAATAGCCCCTATAACAATACTTAACACATTAAAGGTAAAAGCTCCAACAGTTAACTTGGGTGCTACAATAAGGGTTTCCAACCCTAGCACACCCCCACTAATATTACCAGCCTCGTAAGCCGCATTACCAATAACAATGGCCGAAAGCATCAATAAAATGGCCAATACCCTAAAGATTGGCACCCTTGTTTCGACTCTGATAATTTCTGATAGCCCCCGTTGAGAAACAACTCCCAAACGTGCTGCCATTTCCTGCAAAACAATGGTCGCTACTACCGATAGTACCATCGCCCAAAGTAACTGGTAGCCAAAAGCCACACCTGCCAAGGTACAAACCGTTACCGTTCCCGGTCCAATAAAAGCTGCCGCCACAAGAGGGCCAGGACCTATATTCTTAAACCAATTTTTCACACGAATAAATTTAAGTTAAACATTTAATAATAAATTAATTAACACAAATCTTGGATAAAAAAATTATATATCAGTTTGAGTGATTTTTGCAAAAAATCGTATCGAAAACAAATAAATTTTCGACCAAAAAAGCTTCTCAACACAAAATTCTTCCAGAATTTTACTAAAAGAGACATCTTGAACCCCTAAACAAGATTCACATTAATTAAAAATTGAAAACCTGCGCAACGGCTTCGTTCTCGCCTGTATTCTTATGTTCTGAACAAAAGATCATTTTATTCCCATCTATAATTATCTGGTACTTCTTCCATAAGTGCCGGACCATAATCAATGCCCAGTCCCTTCAATACAGGATACATGTTTTTTACTTTCGAGTAGAACACATCAAAGGACAACCGATCCCCTTTATGCCACATCTGCTCTGCTAAGGCATAGATCCTTGGAAAAACACGCCTGTCAGCCATATACTCTTGTACAAACCAATCCGTCCATAAACTGCATCCCATTCCTAAAATGAGGTCATGCGGATTGGATACATCGCTCGGGTTCTCCTCATACAGCTTACGCATATCAAAAGTCCTGTTCTCCTGATACTTGGACCAAGGTGTTAAAGGAAAATTAAGATACGTGTAATAATTCGTATTACATATAACAGGATGACCGCGTTTAATAGCTTCTTGCAATGCTTTGTCTTTATACCCTCTCCAGTTCCACCACTGGATCACCACATTATCCGGTAGTGCTACTCCGTCATGATAAACCACATCTCCCCAAAACACAACATTTTTGCTTTTTGTTTTTAAATAGCTTGCCAATTGCGATGAAAAATAAAGCTGTAAATTGTGTGCATTTCCCAAGCCTTCTTGCTCTATTTTCTGCTTACAATGCGGACACTTGTTCCAGTTACCCTTAGGCGCTTCGTCGCCTCCAAGGTGTATGTACTTAGAAGGGAACAAATCACATACTTCGTCAAGAACGTTTTTAAGGAACGTATAGGTCGATTCTTTGCCCCCACAAAATAAATTGGGAGAAAACGCCATAACCGATTTTGGCGCCTCATTAAAACAAGACAGTTCGGGGTAAGCACAAAGAGCTGCTTCCGAATGCCCCGGTACATCGATCTCCGGAACAACATCAATATGCAAAGCCTTAGCATAAGCAACAATATCCCGAATAACCGCTTGCGTATAATACCCTTGCTGCTCCTTTCCCTTTGCCACTTTCGATCCTATCTCGGTTAGTTTAGGATACTGCTTTATTTCAATCCGCCATCCTTGCCCTTCAGTTAAGTGCCAATGAAAAACATTCATTTTAAGCATCGCCATATAATCCAAATAGTTCTTTATAAACTCGGGAGATTGGAATTGCCTGCCGGAATCTAACATAAAACTACGCCACTTGTACTTGGGCCTGTCTATAACTTCTGTGCCTTTAACAACAACGCCAACTAACTTAAAATCCTGTCTTGCCTGAACGGCAACAGGTAATAACTGTAACAAACTTTGTATACCGTAAAACAAACCCGTTTCGGTATTAGCGGTAATGCGTATGTTGTCTGAAACGCTTAAATTATACCCTTCATCACCTAATTGGTTTTCTTCTTTGGTTATGGACAACAAAATATCGCCCTTATCTGAATTTACCGTTCTAACCTTAAGATAATTTTCCAACCGCTTACTTAGGTACTGGGCAGATTCACTTCCTCCCACATCATAAGCAATGTTTAACTTCTTTTTAAAGGTAAAATAAGAGTCTGTGGCGTTTACTTGCATGGGTGTAGGCAATATACTTTGACCAAAAACGAACACGGAACACATAAATACATGAACTGCTAACCAATATCTTTTAAAACACATAAATATAATCGGGATTTAGTTTGTAACTGAATTCAAAGCATAAATAGCAAAACTGCCTAACCAATGACTGCCTTCATAACTGTCGCCAACAATACTTGGCAAGGAATAATTTATATGCCCATTGGCAATCGCTCTTAGATGGGTATACTCTGGTAAGCCTTCAGCAATTTTATACAAACTCCAGGCCCGCGAAAAATTAACGCCATCCAAATGTACCAGATGACCATCGGTACGATCTGAAACCTCACCGGGCTCCAACTTAAAGTTTATATCCTTAAGCTGTGGCAAAAAAGCTTCCAGCCAATTTCTAAAGTCTGTTATTGGTAATAAGCGTTTCATTAAAGCAGCTTCCTCCAAACAGGGAGATAAAAAATCACTACCACTAGGCTCCCACGATAATGGACAGTCTTTATCATCTAAATAAAAATACCTTGCCCTATCTATTATTGCTGTTTTTAGGGCTTCATGCTGTGTTGCCTCTGCATAGTCGAAAGCAAAAGACAAACCAAAGGCTGTGTTAGTATGCGTCCCTACACGCTGTGGGTAATTCAATTTAGGTAAAAATGTAATGTATTTTTCTACTATAAGATCGGTTAATGGCTGTAGGTTATCTTCCAGGGTTCTTGCCACCGGATCATCCCAATTATGGAGTGTTTCCGCTAATTTTAACAACCATGCCCATCCATAAGTACGCTCAAACGATTTGTTATGCACACCCTTAAAATAATTAATCTCTGCCGCTATGTGTACTTTCGATATGTTTTCCAATAAACGCCCCCTAATACTATCAGCATTATCCAGTTCAGGAAATGACTTAAGCAAACTTACAAGACTCCAATGGCCGTGTACCGCCGAATGCCAGTCGAAACAACCATAAAATGCTGGGTGCAATTCCCTGGGAGCTTTCAGGTCTTCGTCACTCCCTAAAGTCTGGGATAATTTATTGGGGTACTCGTTATTGATACAGTACAACGGTAACGATGCTAGGCGATTGGCTTCCTCTAAATTAAGCACTGGTACTTTTTCAGCATCGGTAGAGTGCTCAGTTTCTGCAACATCCTCTTTTTCTTTAGGAGATTTACAATTAATAATTAAGACGCTTAATAATAAAATGGGAAAGACATATAACTTCATTCAGTATGCTTTTTATTGGTACTGACGACCTATTAATATATTAGTTTGTTAGTCAATTAGTATCAAAAATAGCATAATAAATAGATTTACCCGATAAATGAGATCTAAATACTGGGACTAGCTTTGAAATTAACAAAAAAACTACACCCACCCATACCCCTTGTCATGCACAACGAAGCGAAGGATCCCTACCATTAAAACAACCAACAACACACAGCAACTTTCCACTTTTAACTTTCCACTTTCCACTTTCCACTTTTAACTCCAAACCCCATTTACAAGAAATTATTTTTCAATTTCTAGGTACGTCTCAGAGTATTTATCAAGTAAATTCACCCCAACCACCCTTCTCTATCCAAGCTCCTATATTGGATGGCTTCACTAATGTGTGTTCCATTAATTGCTTCAGTACCTTCTAAGTCTGCAATGGTACGTGCTACTTTTAAAATACGATCATAAGCTCTTGCCGATAGGTTTAGGCGCTCCATAGCTGTTTTTAGTAATTGCTTTGACGTCTCGTCCAACACACAATGACTCCGTATGTATTTCGTATGCATTTGTGCATTGTAGTGAACAGACTCTGAATCTTTAAAACGTTCAGTTTGTATGGTCCGTGCTTGCGTGACACGCTTTCTAATTTCTACCGAACGCTCTCCTTTTGTTGTATCAGATAATTTATCAAATGGCACCGGAGTCACTTCTATGTGAATATCGATCCGATCTAACAACGGTCCTGAAATTTTCCCAAGATAACGTTGCATTTCCGCAGGACTGGACGTTACGGGTGCATCAGGATCATTAAAATAACCTCCCGGACTCGGGTTCATACTCGCAACCAGCATAAAACTACTGGGATAAGTTACTGTAAATTTGGCTCGCGATATAGTTACTTCCCTATCTTCCAAGGGCTGTCGCAATACCTCCAGTACGCCCCGCTTAAACTCCGGTAACTCATCCAGGAACAGTACACCATTGTGGGACAGCGATATTTCTCCCGGTTGGGGAAAAGCCCCACCACCTACCAAGGCAACATCCGATATGGTATGATGTGGACTTCTAAACGGGCGTTGCGACATAAGTCCCGTATCTTCTTTAACCCTACCAACTACCGAGTGTATCTTTGTGGTTTCCAATGCTTCGTGCAAGGTCATGGGCGGCAAAATAGAAGGAAGCCGCTTTGCCAGCATGGTCTTTCCAGCTCCGGGAGGCCCTATCAAAATAATATTGTGTCCGCCAGCAGCTGCAATTTCCATACAGCGCTTTATCCCTTCTTGCCCTTTAACATCACTAAAATCATATTCCGGAAAGTCTAAACTTTTATAAAACTCGTCACGCGTGTTAATAATGGTACGTTCCAATGCTTCCCCCTCATCAAAATAATCAATTACTTGCCTGATTGTATTAACACCATACACTTCTAAATCACTAACAATAGCAGCTTCTTTAACGTTCTGGATCGGTAAAATAAATCCCTTAAACCCTTCTTCTCTGGCTTTAATAGCTATCGGCAAGGCTCCCTTTATAGGTTGCAAGCTACCATCCAACGACAGCTCTCCCATGATTAAGTAGCGTTCCAAATGTTCTGCCTTTATTTGCCTGGAAGCCGCAAGAATACCTATTGCCAATGTTAAATCATAGGCCGATCCTTCCTTACGTAAATCGGCAGGCGCCATATTAATAGTCAATTTTTTTCCTGGAATCTTATAACCGTTATTCTGAAGAGCAGCCGCAATGCGATAGTTACTTTCCTTTATGGCATTATCAGGAAGGCCAACAAGGTGATATCCTATACCCGAATCAACATTAACCTCAACAGTAATCGTAGTAGCCTCAACACCAAAAACAGCACTTCCATATACTTTTTTGAGCATACCTATATTTTGGTAATAAATGTATTACAAAAATATTATTTATACAATTTTTCCTACTTCAAACTATTAAGCATTTACTCAAGCTGCAAGATTTGTTTATCAGTAAGCAAACGATCCTTAAGCAGATTATAGTCCACATCCTGTACGTCGGCATCAGCATCTATAGCTAAACAAGCTGCTGTAGCAGCCGATTGTCCGAGCACCATAAAAACGGGCTCCATACGCAAGGAACCAAAGGCAATATGCGACGCCGATAAACACACTGGCACAATTAAATTCGAACATTCACCCCGTTTAGGAACAAGTGCTTTATAGCTAATAGGATAAGGTCCAAAGTTCCCCACCTCAACATCACCTTCATTTTTAACGAACCCGTTGGCATCGACATAACGTTGCACATGATGCGAATCCATCATATAGGCTCCCATCCCAACAGATTGATCGGCAGAAATAGAATCCTGGGTACAATGATGTTCTGTCATCACAAAATCACTCACCATACGTCGGGCTTCTCGTATATATAGCTGCGGAGTCCAGTGACCATTATTTACAAATTCATCTTTGGGCAAGCCCCAACGACTAAATTCATCTCGAATCTTCTCTGGTACCCGTGGGTGATTTGAAAGGGTCCAAAGCAGTCCTTTTTGGTAGCCTTCATGTGCCTTGATAATGCGTTCACGTTCCTTATAATCCGCATTCGGATAGTCATAATTCTGGCCTATAAAATCGGACGAAAAAGGTCCTTTATTATTAGAATCCGTTTTCCTGTTGGGCATCGCCGACATTATAAAAAATGGCCCGTTATACCCCGCTTCGATAGCTCTGAACAACAACTCATAATCCCTGTCATTATAACCCATGGGCTTTTCAACAGGCAGTCGGTTTTCCGGTACATCGGTCAGACACATACGAAAACAATAACCCTGTACCTTTTCATCGCCAGAACCTTCGTCACCAGCACTTTTATTAACATTCGGAAGCAAGCCACTGGCCGAATCACCTTGTACAATATACGGGTCGACACCATCTGGAAACTGATGATAAATACCATGAACCACCTGAACACCATTAAGGGTTTCACCGTATACAGCATTTGCTTCCCTTCCAACAGTGTAACGAATCCCCGAAAGTGCCATCAAATCCCCTTCGTAAGTCGCATCAATAAACACCTTACCACTAATCTTTTTACCCGATTCCATTATAATGGCTTGTATTGCGCCTTGATGCTTAATAACCCCTTGATTTAAATCCAACCGCTCATGTGAAATAACGTGAATGGCGTGCTCTTGAATCATATCGTTAAAAACTTCAGAACCCACTTTCGGTTCAAAAGTCCACATAGAAGTGCCCGATGCTTCTTTAACGCCCTGTCCGTGATTTTTATAATCCTTGCGTTCTTGCCATTTCCAGGCTTCAACGGTATTGTACTTTTGTGCAATACGTTGATAAAATTCCCGCGAAAGACCTCCTATAACATGTTTGTTGCCTATATCCGTCTGCCCCAAACCACCAGTAGTTAAACCTCCCAAATGATTGTCTGGCACTATAACAACCACACGCTTGCCCATACGTGTTGCCTGTACCGCTGCTACAATGCCAGCAGAAGTACCTCCATAAACAACAATATCATAATCCGTCTCCGGCTTACAAGCTACTATAGAAAGAATTATAATAAGAATAAGAGAAACGTGCTTAAGGAAACAATAGGAAGTCTTCATCTTGTTACTTTTTTGAATGCATTAAAATACCTGAATATTTTTTAAGATACAAAACTGGACTCCCAATAAACCTTTCAGAACACAACCTTATTTAGTAATAAACGTACTACGAAAAAACACAATCCACACATTTTTTTATTTAAAATACAGAAGCATCAAATACACTTATAAAAACCATACACTGTCTAGTCTACTTAACTGTTTAACAAATATTTCTAATCTTTATTTTGACATTTTTTTTAAATCGCTTTAGTTTTTTCGGTTGCATATTTATAAATTTTATTTGAATATCCGTAATACATCATAATTCAAAAAATAGGGTTATTTTTGAAAAAACAGTGTCTCTATGAAT
>NZ_BAABCY010000004.1:0-23307 GCF_039539345.1 Snuella lapsa
GGTGTCCTTAACTGATAATTGTATAAAATATTGAAAATTAAATGTTTAACTTAAATTTATTCGTGTGAAAAAACTGTTATTTCTTTTTAGCGCATCATTAATAATCATTGCTTGCGGCACATCGCAGAGTAAAAGTAATGGAACAACTACTATTAACCCTAGCGATTATGCCAAAAGCATTACAGCAGGAGAGCTAAAAACAATGCTATATACCTATGCTTCCGATGATTTTGAAGGTAGAAGAACAGGAGAACCAGGTCAAAAGAAAGCAATCA
The DNA here is from genome assembly GCF_039539345.1 of Snuella lapsa. Taxonomy (NCBI): domain Bacteria; kingdom Pseudomonadati; phylum Bacteroidota; class Flavobacteriia; order Flavobacteriales; family Flavobacteriaceae; genus Snuella; species Snuella lapsa. The sequence goes on from NZ_BAABCY010000004.1 coordinate 276, forward strand.
ATTTCATAAAGGATCATTACGTTAACTTAGGCATTCCATCACCTATTGCCGAAGGCGATTATTTCCAGGAAATCCCTGCTTCATATTTTAACGGTAAAGCCAAAGCCTCAGAAAATGTTTTGGCCTATATTGAAGGCTCAGAAAAACCCAATGAAATTATTGTTATTTCTGCTCATCTAGATCATATTGGCATCTCAGGAAATGGCGATATTAATAATGGTGCGGATGATGACGGATCGGGCACAGTAGCTATTTTGGAGATTGCAGAAGCTTTTCAAAAAGCAGCCGAAAAAGGACATGGGCCCAAGCGTTCTGTTTTGTTTTTGCATGTTACCGGTGAAGAAATAGGATTGTTTGGATCGCGTTATTATGCAGACGTAGACCCTGTATTTCCATTAGCCAACACAGTAGCAAACCTAAATATTGACATGATTGGTCGTGTTGACAAAAAGCATGAAAGTAATGAAAACTATCTATACCTTATAGGTTCAGATAAGTTAAGTACCGAACTACACAACATTTCGGAAGCCGTCAATAAAAAATATATAAATATGACGTTCGACTATACCTATAATTCTGATAGTGACCCTAACCGCTTTTATTACCGATCCGATCACTACAACTTTGCAAAAAACAACATCCCTGTTATCTTTTATTTTAATGGTACTCACGACGATTATCACAGACCTTCGGATACACCAGACAAAATACATTACGACCTTTTGGAAACCAGAGCCCGTTTAATTTTTTACACAGCTTGGGAATTGGCTAATAGAGAAGAACGCATTGTAGTTGACAAAAACTAAGTATGCTAGTTTTTCCTTAACTAAACGAATTAACAAGCCAAAAAAGCACGCACTTTTCTTTTTTAGAAAGACGCGTGCTTTTTTAAATCAAAATATTTAACAAACCGTATAATACAAAAGAAGCCCCTCGGAAACCGAGAGGCTTTTATTTTGGGTGGAAGATCGGTCTCGAACCGACGACCTCCTGAACCACAATCAGGCGCTCTAACCAACTGAGCTACAACCACCATTTAACATGCATTTTGTAATGCGTGTGCAAATGTAATTGATTTCAATCTTTTCTACAAAGACTTTTTTCAATATTTTTTATACTTCTCCTAAAATAAAATCAAAACCAATCCTAACTATTTCATATCAAATAAACTATCGACCGCTATAAAGCGTTCTGTAGTAAAACCTTCGGCATACTCTACCCCTACCAAACGTCCCAAATCCCTGGCTCGATACTTAATGCTATCTGTAAAATTCTTAGTAGATATAGGGGTTTCAGGCTCCTTACTAGCTTCGTTGTAAAACTGCGTTTCGTAAGCTAAAACCGCTTCCATTTTAATATCTATAAACTCAGATACATCAACCACAAAATCTGGCTTTAAGTTTTTCCATTGTATGTAATGGTATACATGCTTTGGACGCCAAGCAGGTTGCAATGCCGAAACGTTTTCCAATTGGGTTTCAATTTTTAACAAACCACTTAAAAAGCAAGCATCACTTACTAATTTACTTCCCTTACCATGATCAATATGCCGATCGTCTACCGCATTACAAATAACAACATCTGGTTGGTATTTTCGTATCATTTTAATAAGCTCTAACTGATGGGATTTATCATTAACAAAAAAACCATCGGCAAACCCCATATTAACTCGAAATGCCACACCCAAAATATTAGCCGCTGCTTCCGATTCTGCTTTTCTTGTCTCTGCCGTCCCTCGTGTTCCTAACTCGCCACGGGTTAAATCTATAATACCTACCTTTTTACCTTTAGATACTTCTTTGGCAAGTGTAGCACCACAACCTAATTCAACATCATCTGGATGCGCTCCTATGGCGAGAATGTCTAACTTCATATATTCCTTTTAATATAATTAACCTCTTTTTATAATGTTTTATATACTTTTTTAGCTCTTAAGCAATTGTCAGGATTTAAATTTATAAAAAAGTTTACCAATTCTTAAACATTATACATTACGCATACGTTTTCGTAACTTTTTTTAAAACCAATTTTAACAAAAAACCACTAATTCTTGAAAAAGAACCAACAATTGCAAATCATGACATTCGTCATAATTATTCGAGCTATTAGATAGTAATTTTACCAATGTAATTAATCAACTATCATGCCTTATTTACTTAGACAAAATAGTAGTTTAAAACTTACTGAATTATGATTTATTTAATGCTCCTCATATTAATAATTACTATTGGACTCTTTGTTTGGGGAAAATTCACTCCAGATATCGTAGCACTTATATCAATGCTCAGTCTATTTTTAACTGGTATTCTAGATGCTAAAGAAACACTGAGTGGTTTTAGCAATCCAACGGTAATCATGATTGCCGCCCTTTTTATAATAGGAGAAGGTATCGCACAAACAGGTTGGACAGCCATGGCGGGTAAAAAGTTTGTGGAATGGGCTGGAAAAAGTATTCCCAAATTATTAGTTATTTTAACACTTGGAGCAGGTGTTTTATCTGGCTTTGTAAGCAATACAGGAACGGTGGCAACTTTAATGCCCCTAAGCATTTCTTCTGCCTGGAGTATTGGTACCCTGCCATCTAAAATGTTAATGCCCGTAGCTTTTGGTTCTAACACTGGTGGGTTGTTAACCCTTACTGGTACACCTCCAAACATTATAGCTAGCAATGCCTTAGTTGATTCTGGCTACGAAGGCTTTTCTTTCTTTGAGTTTGGGCTAATAGGCTTACCCCTTTTAATCATTGCCCTGCTATATTTTAGATACATTGGCTATAAGTTGTTACCTAACAACAAAACAAACAACAAGCCTGTAAATATAGAATCTACCTTACACAATTGGATTGAAGCCTACAAAGTTGATAGCGGTTATTATCGATTGCGCGTAAGATCTATTTCTCCCTTATTAAACACAAAAATAGAAGCATGGCAATTTGAAAAGAATTACAATGTATCTATCATTAGAATAAAAAGAAGACACCCCAATGTACTAAAAGGCATCCCTTCCTACATTGAGTTTCCAGATCCAAACACAGAATTTCTTTACCATGACATTATTACCCTAAAAGGTGACACAGAAGCTATTAACAAAATGATGATAACCTTTAGGCTTGGACTTTTACCCCTAGAACCCATAACCGATGAGCTAAAACACAACCTCATCAACCAAGAGGTAGGCATGACGGAAGTAATCGTAAATCCAAATTCTATCTTAGTAGGTAGAAAATACAAAATGGGCGAGTATTTCAAAAGGTTTGGCATTCAACTGCTAGCTGCGTCAAGAAACAACAAACCCCTACAAGAAAAAGAAGTAACCGTTAAAGTAGGTGATGCTTTCCTAATTCGAGGAACATGGGAACATATTGAAGATTTGAAAAAGCAACATGAAAACCTAGTTATTTGCGGTAGCCCAGAAGGCATGGCCAAAAACGTTGAAAGTCTTAATTTAAAGTCTTACATAGCTTTAGGTTCCTTACTACTAATGATTGTATTTATGGTATTTAAAATTGTACCAGGATCGATTGCAGCACTAATTTCTGCAGGTATCATACTATTAACCGGTTGTGTACCAGTCTCCAAAGCCTACAAGGGCATAAGCTGGACCAGTGTAGTCATGATTGCCGCAATGATACCTATGGGCATAGCCCTTCAAAAAACAGGAACTGCCCAAGTCATTGCCAATGGTTTAGTAGATTATCTAGGAACCATACATCCTATAGCATTATTAGGCGGTATATTTTTACTTACAACCACTTTTAGTCAAGTAATCAACAACTCTGCAACAGCTGTTCTTATGGCTCCCATAGCCATTTTGGCAGCCAACACCTTAAACCTGTCTCCAGAGCCTTTTATGATTGTAGTCGCTATAAGTGCATCTACCGCATTTTTAACACCTATAGGAACCACCACAAATGCAATGGTTATGACTGCTGGTGGCTATAAGTTTATGGATTACTTAAAAGTCGGTGCCCCTCTATTACTTTTACTATTAACTATATCAATGATACTCGTGCCAATACTTTGGCCATTTTAAACAAAAAAACAATAAGAACCTTAAAATCAAATTAAAATGGAAGATTTAGCAACATTAAAAAAACAACCAAGCTTAGAAGCTTACGGTTTAAAAAATGTGAAAGCTCATTGGAACTTATCCCCTGAAACACTTCAAAAGATTACAGTTGATAAAAAAATGGGTAAAGAAACTGCCAATGGCACTTTAGCCATCAATACAGGAAAGTTTACTGGTAGATCGCCTCAAGACCGTTTTCTTGTTAAAGATGACTATACAGCCGATAAGGTATGGTGGGGAAAAACAAATAAAGCTGTTTCTCCTGAAAACTTTGATAAACTTAAAAACGAAATTACCGAGTACCTTTCTGGCAAAGAAATTTATGTTAGAGATGGCTATGTTTGTGCTGAGCCAGAATACAGAACAAACATACGAACTGTAACCGAGTTACCTTGGTCCAATATGTTTGTTTATAACATGTTTTTAAGACCTAGTGAAAAAGAACTCAAAAACTTTAAAGAAGACTGGTTAATTCTTTGTGCTCCCGGTTACGAGTGCCCAGATCCTGCCGCTTATGGCATCCGACAAGGCAACTTCTCTATCATAAACTTTACTGAAAAAATAGCTTTAGTAGGAGGATCGGCTTATACTGGTGAAATGAAAAAAGGTATTTTCTCTGCCTTAAACATGATTTTACCTGTAGAAAAAAACGTGCTTCCAATGCACTGTTCTGCTAACGTAGGTAAAAAAGGTGATACTGCTATATTCTTTGGTTTATCCGGAACAGGAAAAACAACACTATCTGCAGATCCCGACAGAAAATTAATTGGTGATGATGAACACGGATGGACAGCCGACAACACAATCTTCAACTTTGAAGGTGGTTGTTATGCAAAGGTTATTGACCTAAGCGAAGAAAAAGAACCAGACATCTTTAGAGCTGTTAAACCTGGTGCCTTACTTGAAAACATTGTATTTAAAGACAATGGCGAACCTGATTATGAAGACAGCAGTATAACACAAAATACACGTGTTAGTTATCCTATATACCATATAGATAACATACAGGAAACTTTATATGCAAACAATCCGAAAAACATATTCTTTTTAACATGTGACGCATTTGGTGTATTACCTCCTGTATCCAAGCTTACTCCAGGACAAGCTGCTTATCACTTCATTTCAGGATATACAGCTAAAGTAGCTGGAACCGAAGCAGGCATCACAGAGCCCGTACCATCATTCTCTGCATGCTTTGGAGAACCATTCATGCCTTTACATCCAACCGTTTATGGTGAAATGTTAAGTAAAAAAATGCAAGAAGCAGGTGTTAATGTATGGTTAATTAACACAGGTTGGAGCGCAGGACCATACGGCGTTGGATCTCGTATTAAACTAAAATATACCAGAGCTATGATTACTGCCATCCTAAACGGTGATTTAGACAATGTAGATTACGAACAAAACTTCATTTTCGGTTTATACATGCCTAAATACTGTCCTGGTGTTCCTACCGAAATTTTAGATCCTATGAATACCTGGTTACAAAAAGGTGCTTATGTGGGTAAAGCCATTCAGTTGGCACACTCTTTCCACTTAAACTTTGAGAAATTTGCACAACAAGCATCAGATCAAATCATTGAAGGTGGGCCGTTAATTGATGAACACCATCACTTACACGAACACTTCTAATAGGTTCTTGTTTAACCAAAAGGGAGTTCTAGCAAGAACTAGAACTCCCTTTATGATTTATCAAATAAATTTTTTAGAATGAAATATAACAAAATCCTAATAATATTCCTTTTAAGCGTAAACATTTCCTTTGCGCAAACGCCTATTGAAAATCAATTAGGATCTTGGTTTACTTACGTAGGTAATTATAGGATTTCGGAAAAAGTTAGCATAAGTAACTGTGTCCAATCATGGCATTATGAAATTGCAGATAATTTCAATTTTTTACTTACAAACGTTGCTTTAAATTACCATATTTCATCCAAACTAACAACAAGCCTCTCATACGGTTTTATGGATATAGATAAAGGCTTTGAAAAAAGCGGCACGCACTCTTACGAGAACCGCTTGTACGAACAAATCGGATATAAACACAAGCTAGTAAAATTGCCTATAGACCATAGATTTAGAATAGAACAACGACTACTAAACAAACCATCCCCTTCCAAAAATGTCATGCAAAGTCGTTTACGTTACAGGTTGGGCACTAAATTAAAGCTTAACAAAACATTTTTTATTAGACTAAACAACGAAGTTATAACTACGATAAAGACAAAGAGCAATGACGGTTTTACCGAAAATAGGGCATACGGCGCTTTAGGCATTAACCTTTTAAAATCTGCCAATGTACAAGTGGGATACTTAAATCGAAAAATAAAAGGTTTGGATTTACACCGATTACAAATTGGGCTTTTTTATAAAGTCGATTTTAGAAAGTAACAGGCATGAGCCTAAACAAATACAAGCTTCTCAAGTAAGCGACACTAGCTTTGTTCTACAAATGACCAAGCAACAATTCGCGAAGTTTTATTCCCCTGCCCCATATTAATGATTTTAACCTTTGTTGCCCCTAATTTTTTTAAGGACACTTTTAACCCTCTTACAAGTTCCTTTTTGGATACTAGAGAAGTAAACCACCTACACTGGTCTTTAAACAAAGAACTCTCATACAAATAATTATGCAAAAAAGCTTTTTCACCACCATTACACCATAATTCATTGTGCGTTCCTGAAAAATTCCTAATTATACCAGGCACTTTACTATTAAGCCCCTTTAACTTTCGGGTAGTAGCTTCTATGGCCTCCGCTTCCGATTTATAAAATGGTGGATTGCACATAGTAATGAAAAAAAGATCGTTTTCAGTTATTACCCCTTTAAGAATATTCAATTTATTTTTTTGATGCCTTAAAGAAATTACACCCTCTAAGTTATTATTAACAATTATTTGCTGTGCATGCTTCAATGATAGTTCATCAATATCCGTTCCAACAAAATGCCAATTATATTCAGCATGCCCTAAAATAGGATAAATACAACTTGCACCTGTGCCTATATCCAATACACGTATGGCACTATCAGCCTCCCCGCCTTCAATTAAATCAGATAAGCGATGTATATAATCTACACGCCCTGGTACTGGCGGACACAAATTATTATCAGGGAACTCCCAAAAAACAATATTATAATACCACTTTAACAATGCCGTATTAAGTGCTTTTACGGCTTTAGGGTTTGCAAAATCTATAGTTTTTGTTTGATATTTATTTTCAAAAACATATTGCTGCAAATCTGAATGTATTCCACACAAAATTTCTAAATCATATCCCGTTTGGTGCTTATTCCTTGGATGAAAACCTGAGTTTGTTATAATACTTGATTGTTTTTTATTTTTCTCCATCTTTTAAGCAGTCTTCCGCTCTTTTTATAGTCAATAATAACCGTTGCAATATAAACATAAGTCTTGAAGCTAGACTGCAAAGCTATTTAAATCATACCGTAAACACTTAAAAATCAATTTAGGCCTTTAGCCTTAATTCTCATATCTTCGCAAAAAAATAACACAAGATGCTAAAAGCTGTTTTATTTGATATGGATGGGGTGATTGTCGATAGCGAACCCTTACACCATAAAGCCTATCACAATATGTTTAATGATGTTAATATAAACGTTTCTGATTCACTTTACGAATCATTTACCGGCCAAACCACATTAACCATATGCAAACGGTTGTGTGAAGAATTTAATATTGATAAAACACCAGAAATGCTTGTGGCCCTTAAACGAAAACACTTTAAGTATCTTTTTGATAACGATAATGACTTCCAGCTTATAGACGGTGTTTTAAAACTTATACAAGATTACTACAACAACGGATTAACTCTAATACTAGCTTCATCGGCTTCCATGCCCAATATTGATAGAATTTTTGATCGCTTTAATCTTAACCAATATTTTAAAGCCAAATTAAGCGGCACCGATTTAAAAGCCTCCAAACCACATCCCGAAATATTTGTTAAAGCTGCTGAAGCGTCTGGTTATGATAAAAAGCACTGCTTGGTTATCGAAGATTCCACTAACGGTATAAAAGCAGCTAACGCTGCCAATATTTTTTGCATAGGGTTTGACAGCTTACACTCAAAAAACCAAGATTACTCTAACGCAGATAAGGTGATTAGCGACTTTAACGAAATTACTTATCACAAAATACAAAACATATTTTCTAAAAACTTTATTAAGTAACTAAAAACGTGCACTTTAAACTTAATAAAAAAATAACCATCATTTTTTAAACAATTATTAGGGCATTTGCCCTAATATTATTATTTTTGATACCTATTCGTTTAAAAATGAAGACCAAACAACGTATTATAAACCAAGCGATAATATCTTATAACACTTTAGGAGTTACTAATGTGACAAGTCGTGACATAGCCAAAGCCCTAAAAATAAGCCATGGAAACCTAGAATATCATTTCCCAAACAAAGAAGCCTTGCTTATGGCTATCTATAAACAAATGAAAAAAGATATTTCCCAAGTTTACAAAGAAGGGAAACATGCAGTAAATCCTTTTTTACATTTTAATGAGCTGCTTATAAAGTTAGAACAATTCCATAACGACTATTTATTTTTTAATTTGGATGTATTGGAAATTTCTAGAAATTACCCCGAAGTAAGTGCCTTATTAAACAAAACCTTTCAAATACGTAAAGCCCAAATGAGTCATTTTTACGATAGGTTTACAGAGCTTGGGTATTTTAAAAAAGAAACGATTCCCGGCATGTATTTACGGCTACAACATACCATTCGCATTATGATTACTTTCTGGAAATCACAACAAGAGGTTCTCCCCTATTTTGAAAACGTTCAAAAGCCTAAAATGTCTACTTACGTCTGGGATCTATTAACGCCACACATGACAGAAAAAGGAGTACAAGCTTATAACACCATTACACAAACCAATACCATAATCCCATGACATCCATTTCAACTATCGATCTATGTATCATTATCCTCTACATCATATTAATAATCTTTGTAGGTCTGTGGTATAGTCGTAAAAAAAAGAATACCAGTCAAGGCTACTTCCTCGCAGGAAAATCGTTAACATGGGCTGTAATTGGTGCTTCACTCTTTGCATCGAATATTTCTACTGTACATTTAGTTGGTTTGGCCGAATCAGGATTTAAAGACGGTATCGTATGGGGGAATTTTGAATGGTTCTCGGCCTTCGAACTCATTATATTAGCTTTTATTTTTGTTCCGTTTTACTTACGGACAAAAATTACCACACTTCCTGAGTTTCTGGAAAAACGTTACGACAGTCGCTCAAGAGTATTATTGGCTGTTTTTAGTATTCTAGCAGCTTTGTTTATGCATATAGGTGTTAGTTTTTATGCTGGCGCTGTTGTATTTGAGAAAATGTTTGGACTAAACATTTTTATATCCATTATCATTATTGCCTTAGCAACAGGTATTTACACCGTTATTGGCGGATTAGTTTCAGTAGTAGTAACAGAAACCGTACAAACTGTTATACTCATTATTGGTTCACTAACCATTACCCTATTGGCCATCTATAAACTTCCCGAAGTAGGCATACATTCCTATGAAGCTTTAAAAGAAGCCGTAGATCCCGATAGGCTAAAAGCCGTTAGTTTTGATGAAACAAAAAAAGGCTTTACTTTTTTAGATATCCTATTCGGGCATTTAGTATTAGGCATTTGGTATTGGTGTACAGACCAAACCATTGTACAACGCGTACTTGGTGCCAGATCCGAAAAACAAGCCAAACTTGGTGCCCTATTTGCTGGTTTTTTAAAAATATTGCCCGTCTTTATTATGGTAATACCTGGCATTCTAGCTTTTGCCCTATTTAAAGACGACATAGGCACGAGCACCAAAAGTGTATTACCTATAATGATCCTAAAATTAATGCCCGTTGGACTAAAAGGACTAATGGTTGCTGCCTTATTAGCTGCCGTTATGAGTAGTGTAGCTGCCGCATTAAACAGTTGCTCCACACTTATTGTGTACGATGTGTTCAATAAATTAAATCCTAACCTGTCCGATGCCAATAAAATACGCATTGGTAAAATTACCAGCATTACAGTATTGTTGTTAGCTGTGGCTTGGTCGCCATTTTTAGGCGATTTGGGCGCAATCTTCGAACTTATCAACCAAATGTTCAGTATTTTTGCTCCCTCTATTGTTGCTGTATTCTTGTGGGGTATACTTTCTAAAAAAGGTACAGCTAGCGCATCCTTTTGGACCCTGTTGGGAGGCAGCTTTTTTGCAGCTATCGTTTTTCTCGTAGAAAAATACGCAACAATTAATGGAATTAAAAATTTTGTATCTAGTCAAGAAGGTTTAGGCATCAACTGGTTACGACAAACCTATGTATACTTTATTATATCTTCGATCATTTATGTACTGGTCTCCTATTTTGACACCTCAAAGCAGCACATTCCTGACACGTTCTACCTAAAAGCTAAAGCATCATCAAAAACGGTAAACATGCTTAGTATTACATTGGTGGCAGTCATGCTCATAATCTACTGTGTTTTCTATTAGTTATGTCCAAAGCCAATTACATAAAACGATTTTGTTTTTCATACACTACCAAAGAATATGAAAAAATGGGTTTTTCATTAAATACAGAAAGCTTCATTAATAAAGGATTACCTATTTCTGGTCTAGAAAGTTTAGAACTTTATAAAAATGAAGAAACCATTTTTTTGATTCTGGACATTGCCTACAATTTTAATTTAACCGACTTGAATATTTCTTTAAACAAATATAAAAATACGAGTCCAGATGCTAAGTTAATCAGTGATACCATCAATTTGATTACAGCAGTCCAACTCCGTAGAATCTTCCATAAAACACCTTTAAAAGACCCTTTCTCAAAAAAAGTAAAGAATAGTAAAAGAATTGTGATGGCTCTAGAGCTTGTTAATAACGAGAATAAACGAAACGAGTACATAAAGCTTCATCAATATGATACTATTTGGCCCCAAATATTAAAGAACATGGACAAGATAGGTATAAAAGACATGGAAATTTACCTCCATGAATACCAAGCCTACCTTATTATGGATACCTCACCACATTTTGATATGGAAGTAGATGGTGAAAAATGGGCAAATCTGCCTCAAGAAAAAGAATGGCAAAATTATGTTTCCCAATTTCAAAAGGTTAATCCCAAAAGCAAAGCGCTTGAAAAATGGCTTCCTATGACATTAATTAATATATAAGTATGAGAAATAAAATAAAATATATTCTTTTACCTTTTAGCGTCCTATTACTTTGCACATCCTGCAAAAAAACAATTAAGAATAGTAAAACAATACCCCCAAACATTGTTATTATTTTAGCAGACGACCTGGGATATGGCGATCCTCAAATCTATAATGCCGATTCCAAAATACCAACACCTAACATTAATAGATTGGCAGAAACAGGTATTCGATTTACCGATGCTCATACCCCCAGTAGTGTTTGTACCCCTACGCGGTATGGTTTGTTAACCGGGCAATATGCTTGGCGTACCGAATTAAAGAAAAGCGTATTATGGATGTGGGACAAGCCTCTAATCGCGAAGAATAAATTAACTCTGCCAAAACTATTAAAAACCAAAAACTACGCTACAGCTTGTATTGGTAAATGGCATTTAGGATGGCGATGGCCTTCTAATATTACCAATGGTTATATGAATGACACTATTGCTATTGGAGATTGGGAGCTCAAGGGACGTAATGATCTTTGGAAACACATCGATTTTTCAAAGCCTTTAGGAGGCGGTCCCTTAGAAGCTGGTTTTGACTATTATTTTGGCGACGACGTCCCCAACTTTGCACCCTATACCTTCTTTGAAAATAATACCCTAACAAAGATCCCCAACCAGTTAAAACCCCAAGACATGTATGGAGGAACTGGGCCTATGGCCGAAGGCTGGAAATTAGAAAATGTAATGCCCGAAATCACAAAAAAAGCTGTTAATTATATAAAAAAACAATCACAGACCAAACAGCCCTTCTTTTTATACTTTGCCTTAACAGCACCACACACCCCCATCGCACCTAACTCAAATTTTAGAGGCAAAACCGAAATAGGCCCCTATGGCGATTTTGTTCACCAAGTCGATTGGTCCGTAGGTCAGATAGTAGAAGCCTTAAAGGCTTCAGGGCAATTTAACAACACCTTGCTCATCTTTACATCCGATAATGGTTCTCCCCAAAGAGATGGCACTAATATGGGAGGTGCTATTGCATCAGTTAAAAAATACGGCCATGATCCAAGTAAACCATGGAAAGGCATGAAAGCAGATATTTGGGAAGGAGGCCACCGCGTCCCCTTCATTGCTTCATGGCCAGAAAAAATAACAGCCAATAGCACTAGCAATCAAGTTATCTGTTTAACGGATGTTATGGCTACCGTAGCTTCCTTCTTGGACATACCCTACGATCAAGAAAAAGCTATGGAAGACAGTTATGACATTTCCCCACTTTTATTGGGCACAGATAAAGCAATAAGATCAGATATTGTGCACCATTCCATCAATGGCACCTTTGCCATTAGAAAAGGAGATTGGAAACTTATATTAGGAAAGGACTCTGGCGGTTTTAGTAGAAGCCTAAAGATATCAGGCATTCCTGTTACTACCAATGGACAACTTTACAACTTAACAAACGACCCTTCGGAATCCACAAATCTTTATGATCAGCATCCCGATACAGTCAATAAATTAACAGCCCTGCTTAACCATTACAAGGAAAAAGGTTACAGCAATAGAAATTAACATTAAGAAGTAGCTTATGATTTTATCACAACAGCCCATATTACCTAAAAAGCCACTTCCAATAGTCATTATAGGTGCAGGAGGTATAATAAAAGATGCGCACTTGCCAGCCTATACTATGGCTGGTTTTAAAGTATTGGGCATTTATAACAAAACAATATCCAGGGCAGAAGCCCTTAAGAATGATTTTGATATTGTAGAACATGTTTACCCTTCCTTAGAAGTACTAATTTCTGAAGGACAAAAACATAATGCCATTTTCGATTTAGCGCTACCAGCTAATTTACATGCCGAAATTTTAGAGCAATTACCCGATGGATCTCCTGTTCTTATCCAAAAACCAATGGGCGAAACGCTGGAAGAAGCCAAACAAATACTTGAAATTTGCAATAGGAAAAAACTAATATCGGCTGTAAATTTTCAATTAAGGTATGCGCCTTATATCATAGCAGCAAGAGACATGATAGATCGGGGGTTATTGGGCAATATATACGACATGGAGCTTATGGTTTGTGTATATACCCCTTGGCATTTATGGGATTTTCTATTTCAACTCCCCAGAGTAGAAATCCTGTATCACAGTGTGCACTATTTAGATTTAATCCGTAGTTTTTTGGGAAACCCTCAAAAAATTTATGCCAGTACGCTAAAACATCCCAAAATGAAAGCACTGGCTTCTACCAGAACAACCATGATTTTAGATTATGATGCTTGTACACAAGCAAGAATAATCACGAATCACGGACATGAATTCGGACTGAAACACCAGCAATCTTATTTCAAAATAGAAGGCACCAAAGGTGTCATAAAAATTCGCATTGGTTTATCCATGGATTATCCAAGAGGGGTTCCTGCTAAGTTTGAATATAAACTGTTAGACGACAAACAAAGCGATTGGAAAGAAATTGAAATTAAAGGTGGGTGGTTCCCTGAAGCCTTTGTCGGCACTATGGCTGGATTACAACGGCATGTACTGGATAAAAGCGTAGCATTACCCCATAGTACACAAGACGCCTTCGAAACCATGAAACTGGTAGAAGCAGCCTATATGTCAAGTGAAAAAGGAGGTATTACAATATCAAACATAAAATAACTCACAATAAATTAAATAATGAACACATTAAAATCAATAGTACTTATTACAGCATCCCTATTCATTGGTGGTTTAAGTGCTCAAAATATGGGAGGTGGTGAAGCGAACCCTCACTTAGAATCACCAAAGTCTGCCATAGAACATTTTATGGACATGCGTTTTGGTATGTTTATCCACTGGGGGCCTGTGTCCCTGAGAGGTGAAGAAATTGGCTGGTCTCGGGGCAAACAAATCCCAATAACAGAATACGATAATTTATATAAAGAATTTAATCCAGCACTTTTCGATGCTAAAAAATGGGTAAAAACAGCCAAAGATGCCGGCATGAAATACATTGTCCTTACCACAAAACATCATGACGGATTTTGTCTTTGGGACAGTAAATATACCAAATACGACATGGCCAGTACCCCCTATGCTAAAGATGTGGTAAAACAACTCGCAAATGAATGTAAAAAGCAAGGCTTGCTCTTTGGAGTCTATTACTCGATTGCCGACTGGAAACATGAGCATTATGCAACACGTTATGGCAACGATCCCAGACCCAAGGAAACGTCTAACATGACAATCTACTTTCAATATATGAAAGATCAGCTAAAGGAATTAATAGACAATTATGATCCCTTTCTAATCTGGTTCGACGGTGGCTGGGAAGACGCCTACACACATGAAATGGGCATGGAACTATATGCTTATCTGCGTAGTCTAAAGAAGGACATCATCGTTAATGACCGTATTGACAAAGAGATTGAAGCAATGACCAAAAAGGATCAGCCTCGAAGCAATAAATATGCGGGGGATTATTTAACACCAGAACAACGTATAGGAGAATTCAATATTGAAAATCCCTGGGAAACCTGTATGACCATAGCCAAACAATGGGCATGGAAACCCAATGACAAAATGAAATCTCTAAAGGAAAGTATTCTTACGCTCATCAAAACAGCTGGCGGCGGTGGTAATTTACTTTATAATGTTGGTCCCATGCCAGATGGTCGTATCGAACAACGTCAAATCGATCGTCTCAAAGAAATGGGCAATTGGTTAAAAATAAATGGTGAAGCCGTATACGGCACCGACGGGGGGCCTTTCCTTCCCACCGATTATATGGTGAGTACCAGAAAGGGCAAAAAAATTTACATTCACCTTTTAAACAAACAACACCAAACAATAAAATTACCATTTCAAAAAGGAGTTAAAATCAAAAAAGCCTATTTCTTGGATGGGAAAAGCAAAGTAACTGTCAATCAAAACAAAAACCATATAACCCTTGCTATACCGCAAGAGTTACCCGATCCCATAGCATCGGTAATTGTACTGGAATTAAACAAACCCGCTAATGAGATAGGAATTATCCATAGAACCAACTATTAACCAAAACCACACATAGAAAATCAACAAATGAATAAATCTGTCTTAATAAAAAAAGTAAGCTCTGCCGACACCCAATTTAAATTAAAAGAAGGTGCCGGATCAGATGCTGTACACACAACACCTATTTATGCCTATGCGGTTTGTAAACTACATACCGATAATGGCATTGAAGGCACTGGTTTAGCTTTTACTCTGGGTATAGGAAATATGCTCGTTTGCCAAGCTATCGATTACTTGTCCAAACACATTGAAGGTAGAGAGATAAACGATTTAATGGCTAACTTTGGTACTACTTATAAAGCTATGACCGACGATCCCAACTTTCGTTGGTTAGGCCCCCATAAAGGTGTTGTACACTTAGCCCTTGCATCGGTAGTTAATGCTTGTTTCGATCTATGGGCAAAATCCAAAGGAGTCCCCCTATGGAAACTACTAATCGACTTGCCTCCCGAACATATTGTTAACACGCTGGACCTATCCTATTTAGAAGATATTTTAACACGCGAAGAGGCTATTTCGCTGCTATCCAAACAAGCTACCACCAAATCAGAACGTCTAAATATATTACAAACTGGCTATCCGGGATACGACACCTCAATAGGATGGTTTAATTATAGTGACGACAAGGTAAGAGCAAACATAAAAAAGGCTATGGATGCTGGTTTTACCGCCATGAAGCTTAAAGTAGGCTCAGCCGACTCCCAAAGAGACATTCGCAGAGCTGAATTGGTAAGGAAAACAGCTGGTGACAAGGCAACCATTATGTTAGACGCTAACCAGCAATGGCATTTACCCAAGGCTATCGAAGTATGTAAAGCACTTAAAGCTATGAATCCATATTGGATTGAAGAACCTACACATCCCGACGATGTTAATGCCCATGTACGCTTGGCTAAAGAAATAGCCCCCGTAAAATTGGCTTTGGGAGAGCATGTGCCCAATAAGGTTATTTTTAAAAATTTTATACAATCGGGCTGCATGAGTTTTAATCAAGTAGATGCTGTTCGCGTTGGGGGTGTCTCAGAATTTATCACCATTAGCCTAATGTCTAAAAAGTATGGCATCCCTGTAGTTCCACACGTTGGTGACATGGGACAGATCCATCAACACCTTGTTTTATTCAATCATATTGCGATGGGACACGAAGCCTTATTTTTGGAGCATATCCCACATTTGAAATCACATTTTAAACATCCCGTTGAAATTACCGATGGTTATTATAAAGTACCCCAACACCCGGGTATGAGTAGCGATTTAAACATTGAGGCTAAATAATAAATATGTTATAAGGATCATTATTGAGAAATATTGAAATAGGAATATTACATTTGGCAAATACAATACTATAATTCAATGAAAATGACAACTTCAACAATTATTACCCTGATTGTAATAGGTTTATTAACTGGAATCTTTAGTGGCTTACTTGGTGTTGGTGGTGGACTTATAATGATTCCAATGTTTGTATTCTTCCTTGGTTTCTCTCAACATGCAGCACAAGGCATGAGTTTAGCCGTAATGCTACCTCCCGTAACTTTTTTAGCTGTACGCAACTACTACAAGGCCGGTGTCATTGACTGGAAAATAGCATTAATTGTTGCCGTACTTTTTATAATTGGGGGCTACTTTGGCTCAAAAATAGCACTTAACTTAAATCAGCAAACCTTAAAAAAAGTCTTTGGGGTCTTTGTGATTATAGCAGGAGTTAAAATGCTTTTAGGAAAATAACAAGCCTATGTATTTTTGTAATTACACAAGATTTTTACGCACAAAACAACAGATTATTCCTACTTAATGGAGGATAAGGCAAAAAAAGTATCATATTTAGCAGAATAACTAGTAGATAATTTCAAGAGAGTTGAATATATTTGATATATAATATATTATTTGAATTAGTCAATAACTGTTTTTAAAAGGGCTTTATGGTTGCACTCAAATCATAAAACCCTTTTAATATTTTAAGCCACATCAACTCTTTCCTTAATGGCCTGGCATACCATTGTTATATATTCCTTTGTATACGGGACATACTTTTTATTCAATCTGTCATCTAACAAATCCTTTTTTAAGCTATCTACAGCTATCAATTTTATTTGAGACACCTCTTCGGCCTGTAATTTCAAATGACTTAATGGTATAGTAAGCTCCGTGATATACACATGGTGATACTCCCTATCAATAAGCATGGCATTATGCATATGATCTGTTGTATGATTTCCTATAAACTCTAGAGCACCCGTTTTAACATCAACCCCCAACTCCTCAAACAATTCTCTTTGAGCAGCCAATAAGGGAACCTCACCTGCTCCAATATGTCCCGCTACAGAAACATCCCATAGATCTGGAAATGTATCCTTGTCGGCCACCCGCTTTTGTATTACGACCTCACCTCTTTTAGTGTAAAGCCATACATGAATACAAGGATGCCAATAACCCCTTTTATGAGCCACCGATTTTAAACATGTCCTTCCTGTAGGACTTCCATGCGCATCAAGTATATCTACCAATTCATCCATAAAACGTGCTTATTTAGGGCTTCAATAACTCCAACACGCTTAAAACCGGTCTATGGTCAGAAGCCTTTTTTTCATCAATGACATGTGTTTCCAAAACACGCCATCTGCCTTCTGGTTTATAAAGAATATAATCAATTTTCTTTTTCGGATCTATAGCTGGAAAGGTCGGGGCATTATCCAAAAATGAAGAGGTCCATTTTTTAGATAATATTTTAATCGTCTCACTCTCCGGTAATGCATTTAAATCTCCCGCCATAATAGTAGGCATGTTATCCGAAAAAATAGCATTAAGCTCATTAGCCTGCATTATCCTATCGGTCTCATCCTTAGTATGGTCTAAGTGTGTAGCCACAAAACGAATCGTGTCGCCGCTTTTCAAAACAATCTTGACCTCCAAAGCTGCGCGCGGTTCTTTTCCTTCACGAGCATTCAACGCATGGTTCTGTGTGGTTAAAAACGTATAACGCGATAAAATACCTTCGCCGTATTCACCTCCATCAAAAGCCATCGCTTTTCCAAACAGCGGTACGAGCTTTGTGCGTTGCCCCAGCTCGGTAACCAAATCAAAATTTCTGGCACGCTTGGTTTTAAAATCAACTTCCTGCATAGCGACCAAATCTGGTCTCGTATCACCAATTATTTTTGCCAGCAGGTCCAAATCGAACTTTTTATCAGTATCAACAGTCTCACCGTGATAAATATTGTAGGTTAACACTCTAACAACCCTGGAGGAGTCTACTTTTACTTGTGCCACCACATTAATTTGAAACACTAAAAAAGCAATTACAAAACATAAGTTTATACCGTTCCTAACCTTCATTTTTTTGATTGATTTTATGATTAATACAACCACCAAAGTTAAGGATTTAAAACCTTTAAACCATTTAAATTTGAATTTGTCAGAAAGCGGCTTATTAGTTTGGGTAAGAGCACCCAGGAAAAGAAGTTTACCGTAGCGCATTACCGCGCCGAGTACGAGCGTAATATCACCAAGGTTAACAGTTCGCAGGGGCGCCATACGAAAGCCATTTTAAGCCCATATAGCCATTAGGGAATTAGAACATAATACTTAAAAAAATAAATAAACGCCCTTAAAATGGGCGTTTATATATCCTGTTTTTACAAAATCACGGGCTTGTGCAACCCTTAGCTATTGTGCTTTTTTATTTTTTGTTTCTATAAATATTCGTCCATTTAGTGGGGTCAAAATTTCAGTCGAATAATCGTCTTTTATTCGGATTTTCTGTAATTCAAATATTTTGTCACTTGTCAAATCTCCCCAATATTTAAGAGGGATTTCCTTTATTATGCCAAACAATAATTTATCTCCACCTTCGCAAGTAGTGTTTACATGCAATTCAGTTGGCTCAAAAGTCAGCTCATATTTCAGGTTGCCACTGTCATCATAAATTTTCCAAAGTCCTGTCCGATAATAGATAAAAGCACGAAATAGTCCACCTACACCACAGCCGAGGTATGAGCTTAATTTATAGTGACCTTCCATTTTTAGATTTCCATTTTCAGAGTATTCTTTCCAATACCCAACTCTCAAGTCACTTACTCCATGTTCTTTACTGACTGCGAGCGCACCTTTACCTAAAACTATTCCGTCTTTTTTTAGTTCAACTATTGTATCTTCTTCGGGAAGTCCTTTTTTTAAATCTCCGTATAGTTCATTATTTGTAATGTATGGAAATGCATCTTCTTGTCCATTTATTATCTGAGACTGAAATAATATAATTATTATGATAATTGCTATTCTCATTTTCGACATTGTAGCTAACGTTTTTGTGTAAGCTTCAGTAATGGGAAAGTGTGTGGGTACTTTCCGCTGACTCTCCTAATTTAGCATAACGAGTTGAATTTCCGATTAGGAAATTCAGCCGTTATTGCTCTTACACGTTGTGCCTATTGCACAACAATCAAATATAGTTTAAAATTTCAAGAATTGCATGAAAGTTCTTATTTTTAGGAATGCAAGGCAAAAAGGACTATCAGGAGAAATTATTCAATAACTTTCAGTTAAGCGTTCGCGTCCCAGAGCTCAATTTCTATCGTCGTTTAAAAGGTTTTTTAAGCCCATATGGCCATCTAGAAATTAGAACTTAATACTTAAAAAAATCAATAAACGCCCTTAAAATGGGCGTTTATGTATCCTGTTTTCACAAAATCACGGGCTTGTATAACGGCTATCAATGTTGTACAGCGTTTTTTTTATTCAATCGGTATGCAAAAGTCAACAATAGCTTTTCTTTGAGGATGCTCATTAAAATTATTGTGATAAATTTCAAACGGTTCTCTATCAGCTTTTTTATATCCATTTTCGTTCATCCAGACAAATAGTCCAGTCCACGACTTTTCAAATTCGTTCAAACCGATTTCAAAACTTCCAACTATAAATTTTCCAGCTTCGATTGTTGTTAGTCCAATTTCTCCTTCTGTGTCGACAGATTTATTTAGTAAAACGGAAGCACTCATTCTTACTTTGCATGATTGAGTAACTTTAAAGCTGTCGTGATAAATGGTAACCATTTTAGTTTGTTCATTCATCAGTCCTTTTGGTGTTGTCCATTGCATTAGCTTTCCGTAAGCTGTTTCGAGATTTTGAGGTCCGATACTTGATACGTAAGCTAATTCCATTTTCGGCATTTCTTTGATTTCTACATTTGCGTTCATTTTTATCCAATTTTTAAGATTATCAATAACATAAATGTATTTCTCGTATTCAGGATAGTCTTGTCTATTCTTGCTTTCAAGTTGACGAATCTTGCTATGTCTGTTCGGGTTTTGCTTTTTAAATTCAGTCGGACTTACTCCGAAATATTTTTTAAAGGTTCGTGAGAAGGAAGAGTTGTCACTAAATCCAAATTTGTGAGCTATTTCTGTTGTAGTTATGTTCTTATGCAACAAATCCAAAGAAGACTTTTCGATTTTCCGCCTCGTCACGTATTCATTCAAGGTTTCGCCTGTTACAAATTTGAAAACCCGATGAAAATGAAATGGTGAGAAAAAAGCAATTTCAGACACTGTTTTAAGCGACAAATCAGAATCCAAATTTTCATCAATGTATTCAAAAACTCTGTTAATTCGATTTTTGTAGTCAGTTTCTATTTCTTTACCTAAAATTTTCATCTATGGTCAAATGCTGTACAACGGAAGACCTCGCAAAAAGTCTCATTTCAGAATAAAAGTAAGATAATTAATTCAATTAGATAGGATGTGGCTTTAAAATTTATGATTATAGTTTTAACTAAGTACGGTATTATTTAAAAAAGGTGCTATTCTATATAGAAGGCAATCCCCATAGTAGGCTAACCGGCTAACCAACGGTTCAGTCAACCCTTCGATTGCGCCTGTACCGAGCTTGTCGAGATGCTCAGGACAGGCTCGGCGTTCATGTTTGGCCGTACCGACCATACGAACGCTTAGTTATTGTGTGTAGTTTTTATTTTATTTATCCATCTATTGAAACCCCGACTTGTTTGTTATTCTCAAAATGAACATTAAAAAAATAGTATGGGTCATTTTTTTGTTGAAAAGCCATTTCAAATCCCTCGTCTCTCACGGAAATTCCTTTCAGGTCAAAATGATTTTCAATTGATTCAAATTCCATTTCCGCATTTGCATATTGTTCTTTCAGAGCCTTTTCCGATTCAGATTTAATTTCCGTTTCATTATTCAAAGCATTGAGTAAAATCCGTTTTTGATTTTCCGCAATTCCGTCTTTGTCTCCTGCGATTAGAATTTCAATGTCAGAGTTCAAATATCTTTTATTTATCTGCCAACCAACATCATTTCCTCTTGTACTAAAACTCTCGATTTCTCCAAAATCAGAGTCAGTCGTTTTTAGTTTTTTACTTCCAAATAGATTTCCAAATATTCCCATTCAGTTTATTTTTAGTTAGGTTGCTTAAATGAAACACAACGGGAGACCTCACAAAAAGTCTCATTTTTGAATAAAAGTAAGAGAATTAATTCCATTAGATAGTATGTGGCTTTAAAATTTATGATTGTAGTTTTAACTAAGTATGGTATATTTCGAAAAGGTGCTATTCTATATACAAGGCAATCCCCATAGTAGGCTAACCGACTAACAAACGGTTCAGTCAACACGGCGTTCATGTTTGGCCGTACCGACCATACGAACGCTTAGTTATTAGGCAACGTTTTTATTATTGATTAATCATTATATATTTAATTCTGTTATCAGTATTAAATTGTATCTGAAATTTTGGTTTTGTATACCAAAAATTCTCCATTCCTCCACCAAATTCTTGTTTTTCTTTTGGCTTACCATAAATACTTTCAATTTTCTGTTTACTGTAGTCCATATTAATTCCGCCCCAAAAAGTTCCTTCATATTGTTTTTCCAGAAAAACACAATATAAAGTGCTGTCTGTTTTAAACTTAAAGGATATTCCATCAGTATCATAGTTGATGAAGTAGGAATCTTTAAAATAGGTGTGAGTAGAATCGTTACCCAATCTATTCATCACTTCATTAATTTCTTTGCTTTTACTTGATTTCCCCAAAAGAGAGTTAAGTTCTTGAATTTTTATGTTTACCGAATTATTTACATAATTTCTATTGTCAATGCAAGGGTATTTTTCATTGTCGGATTCTGTCAATGACTTGAAGATTTCTTCGCTTTCAGAGAGTTTTAATTCTCCATTTCCAATTAGTTTGTTATTCCAATAGTCAGTTAGTTTTTTTAATTCAGATTCCGAAATAATTTGACCTTTATCTTCAAACCACTCCCAAACAATTCCATTATAAACATAATGCCAACCAATCAAATCTTTACAATTTTGGTAAATATATTTAGTGCCAAGTCCAATTTTGTTATACTTTTTTTGTTCATTAATTCGAGTTAGAATTATATGAATTCCAATAGATTTTTCAGGATTGGATATTTGGTTTAAGAGTTGTTTGTTAGCTTTCTTTCCAATGTCAACTAGTTCGTTTGCAATTGAATCAGATTCTGTTAGAGTTAAGGAATAATTACAAGTTATTGGGATTGTTTCCCAGTTCAGTTTTTCTATTAGTTTTGATATTCTCAATTCCGTTTCTGTTTGCCCAAAAGAAAAGCCAGAAATTAAAATCAGAATCGGTAATATTTTTATTTTTAGAATGTTCATTCAAATGTTGCCTAACGTGTTCGTGTCGAGTAGACAAGGGGATTTTCACCCCGAGCCTCTCACAGAACCGTACGTGATAGTCTCCCATCATA
>NZ_BAABCY010000005.1:0-38947 GCF_039539345.1 Snuella lapsa
GGTGTCCTTAACTGATAATTGTATAAAATATTGAAAATTAAATGTTTAACTTAAATTTATTCGTGTGAAAAAGTATTACGCCGAAATGATAGGTACATTTGCAATGGTATTTTGTGGATGTGGCGCGATGACCATAAATGAAATAACCAATGGTAGCATTTCTCACGCAGGTGTTGCTATTACGTGGGGACTTATTGTAATGGCAATGATCTATGCCTTTGGGGAAATTTCTGGAGCGCATTTCAACCCTGCAGTATCTATTGCCTTTGCTTATGCAAAAAAATTTTCCTGGCAACAGGTTCCTAAGTATCTACTATCTCAAGCCATTGGAGCCATTATAGCTTGCCTACTCTTATCCTTTTTATTTCCTGAGAGCCAGTTCTTAGGAGAAACTACTCCTGCCAGTGGTTTTCCTGCATACAAAGCTGCTATTTTAGAGTTCCTGTTAACCTTTTTTCTTATGGTGGTTATTATTAATGTATCAACAGGTAGTAAAGAAATAGGTACAATGGCGGCAATTGCTGTTGGAGGTGTAATTCTTTTGGAAGCCATGTTCGCAGGCCCCATGACCAAAGCCTCCATGAACCCCGTTCGCTCTATAGCGCCAGCTCTGGTTACGGGAAATTTTCAGTACTTGTGGTTGTATATTACTGCACCAATACTAGGAGCACTCACAGCTGTGTCAAGCTGCAAACTGGTTAAAGATGATAATTGTTGCTAGAAAAACATGGCTAGTCCAACATAACTTTTAATTGCAATAAACCGTGCATCTTGATAAAGCCATGTCAATTTGCGTGGATCTCACAATTGAAATAAGTGAAATTTGTACCGATAATTAAGAATTTTGCACATAAAAAGTTTTCGATACGATTTTTCATTCCTCAAAATTACTCGAACTTGTAAAGGTCAACTAATTCGAAGACATATTTGAAACTAGCTTAATCCAAAATACACAACAATTACTATAAGTTCTCAAATACTACAAAAATTGCTTTGACACGTTTTCAATTACTTCGATTTTTATTAAAGAAACGTTAATAAAACGGATAGAATATTAATTTTTACTTAAAACAAACTTCAAAAAACAGTCTATTTTTATAGATTTTATTACTTTGTAACTTTATAACACTTTTAAAAGTGGTATCTAAGCCACATTTTTAATCTTATTTAAGATATTTATGACAATTTTTGACAAAGCAATAGCATTTGAGCAACGTAAACATACCTTTAAAACCACAAGTGAACGTATTGAGTCTTCCAGAGAAGTTAAAGACCTAATTTTAAGTTTAAACAAGATTTACAAAAAAGATAAAGATCCAGAAATCATGGATTTAATGAAACGCCTAACGGTTATTAAACAAAAAATAGAAAAGCGTCTTAAAGGCAGGCCTTAAATAATTGCTGTAGGTAACGAAACTGAACTTAATTTTAGAATATTAAACCTTACTACACACCTCCCTCTTTAAATATTTAATTCACCCTAAAGATTGACTTAAGTCAGCTACGCTTTTAGACTTAAGAAATTAGACTGGTTTATTTTCTATAAGTTAAAATTTCTCTATTTTTAAAAAGTGCTTTTATTCACAAAAAGATAAATTCTTAAAGTTGTCTTGTCTTTTATCTAGCAGTAAGTGGTCTTGCTTCAAAAGCTTTGGAGGCTAATGATTCTATTTAAATACTTAGTAAATAGCGTATTTTACACAAATAAAAGTCAAAGTTTAGGTATTCAAATGAGTTTTTTATAGAATAATTCATTATTTTTGTTTAACTAAATTTAAATTTAATTAAACACTATGAATTCGTTTTTGCTTCCTTGTATCGTTCTATCCATCTTTACAACACCTGTTTCCGTAAAGAATTCTCCAGACCCTAATAAAGATTTATATGAGATAAAAATAAATGCTTTAACAGGAGAGCCGATTGATTTATCGGCTTTTAAAGGTAAATATATTCTTTTTGTAAATGTGGCATCTGAATGTGGTTTTACAGGTCAGTATAAAGAGTTACAGAAACTCTATGATACGTATCAGGACAAATTAATGGTTATTGGTGTACCCTGTAACCAATTTGGTAATCAAGAGCCAGGAACAGCTAAGGAAATACAGTCCTTTTGCTCACAAAATTATGGTGTGACATTTTTAATGACCGAAAAGATAGAGGTTAAAGGCGAAAAACAGCATCCTTTATACCAATGGCTTACTCAAAAATCTAAAAATGGAAAAGCTAACTCCACCGTAAAGTGGAATTTTCAGAAATATCTCATTTCAAAAAACGGTACTCTCATAGACTTTTTTTATTCTATGACCAACCCTTTAAGTGAAAAGATCACAAGGCATTTAAAATAAGTATTTATAACTCAATATTACTTGCCCCAGCGAAAAGATTGTATTTCGAATCACACCTGCAACCAAAAACATGAAACTAGCTAAGTTTATTATTGTCTTTCTAATTCTAAATTTTACCGCCTTATATTTAGGCAGTTGGTTAATGAACAATGGGCCACAGACCAATTGGTATATACATTTAAATAAAGCACCTTGGACACCTCCGGGATGGGTTTTTGGGGTAACGTGGACAGTTATTATGATTTGCTTTTCGATCTTCATGGCCTTTTTGTACAACCTTAACGCAAACCTTAAAGTTCTGTTACTTTATATGCTACAATGGCTTCTTAATATTGTTTGGAATTTTATCTTTTTTAATCAACATAACATTGGTTTGGGGTTAACAACCATAACTTTATTAACAGTAATTATAATGATATTCTTTTTTGCCTTTAGAAAAGAAATGAAATTCAAAAGTTTGTTAATTCTGCCCTATTTAATCTGGCTTTGTCTGGCTACTTCTCTAAATGCCTACATCTTTTTAAATAATCAGGGATGAAATTATATCGTTTACATAAAAAACAAAAACTCCCAATATCTGTAGATATGGCATGGGAGTTCCTCTCCAACCCGAATAACCTATCGCTTATTACACCAGATAACTTAGGGTTTAATATTCTTTCGGGTGCAGAAAAACCCATGTTTGCCGGTCAAATTATTCAGTATCATATATCGCCTCTCTGGGGTATTAAAACCACTTGGGTTACAGAAATTACCCATATGACAAATAAGCTTTATTTTGTTGATGAGCAACGTTTTGGCCCCTATGCCTTGTGGCATCATAAACATTTTATACATGATATAGATGGAGGCATAGAAATGGAAGATATAATAGATTATAAGCTTCCCTTTGGTATTATAGGACAACTAATGCATATTATACTAGTTAAGTCAAAACTAGAAGACATCTTTCAATACCGTTCCAAAAAGTTGGAAACACTATTTGGCACCTATAACAAAGAAACTAATTGACAATAATCTTATGAAGGGTAGTATAAATATATTTTGGTTTCGTCGGGATTTACGCTTGGAAGACAATGTGGGGCTTTTTCAAGCCTTAAATGGTAGTAATCCAGTGCTTCCAATATTTATTTTCGACCCA
Organism: Snuella lapsa; assembly: GCF_039539345.1. Taxonomy (NCBI): domain Bacteria; kingdom Pseudomonadati; phylum Bacteroidota; class Flavobacteriia; order Flavobacteriales; family Flavobacteriaceae; genus Snuella; species Snuella lapsa. The sequence continues at coordinate 3,487 of NZ_BAABCY010000005.1, forward strand.
AATATATTAGAACGCTTACCCATTAATGATGCCCGCGTTACATTTATACACAGTACACTACTAAAAATTAATTATGAGCTTAAAAAAGCAAGTCGTTGTGGCATAGCCATGTTTCACGGCACCCCTATCGCCATCTTTAAGCAACTCATTAAATCTTACAATATAAACAGTGTTTTTACCAATCACGATTATGAACCTTACGCTTTAGATCGTGACATTAAGGTAGAAACTTTGTTAAAAAATAATGGAATAACTCTTGAAACTTTTAAAGATCATGTTATCCATGAAAAAGATGAAATCGTTAAACGTGATGGTAGCCCTTATCTGGTTTATACACCTTATATGAAAAGTTGGAAAGCTAACTTTAACGAACGCGACTTAACGTATCATGCATCAAAAACGCTCATTTCTAACATAATTCAGGACACACCCCTTCCTTTTTTAAGTTTAGCTGACATTGGCTTTAAGCAGTCACACCAAAAAATTAAAGACTATACCCTAACCCCCAACTTAATTAAAAACTACGAAAGCACACGTAATTTTCCAGCTAAAGATGCTACATCCAAACTAGGCCCACATCTTCGCTTTGGTACAATAAGCGTTAGAGAAGTTACACGCAAAGCTATTGCTGAAAAAAATGAAACATTTTTACAAGAGCTCATATGGCGTGAGTTTTTTATTCAAATTTTATGGCACTTTCCGCATACACAAACAAAAAGCTTTAAACCGCAGTACGAACGCATTGAATGGCGCAACAATGAAAATGAATTTAAAGCTTGGTGTGAAGGCAAAACAGGATACCCTTTAGTTGATGCAGGTATGCACCAGCTAAATAAAACTGGGTTTATGCACAATCGTGTTCGCATGCTTGCAGGTAGTTTTTTATGCAAACACCTGCTTGTCGATTGGCGTTGGGGCGAGGCATATTTTGCCGAGAAACTCCATGATTATGAAATGGCTAGCAATATAGGTAATTGGCAATGGGTTGCTGGTTGTGGTGTAGATGCCGCTCCTTACTTCCGGATTTTTAACCCTACAACTCAAATTGAAAAATTTGATAAACATCTGGAATACATCAAACAATGGGTGCCAGATTTTCAAGAGCTTACATATCCTAAACCTATTGTAGACCATAAAATAGCAAGGGAGCGTTGCTTAATGGTCTATAAAAATGCGATCAACCAGTAAGTAGGCTTACGATTTATTGGATGAGCTTCTAGGAATTAAATTCGATTCCAAAACAACCGATTTCCCTTTAGTTATTAGTGACTTATCGTTTATCTGCTCCAACAATAAATTAACGGCTGCCTTACCAATTTCAAACCCTGGCTGGTCGATGGTTGTTAGTGACGGTTCTATAACCCTGGAAACAGGTTCATTACTAAAACCTACAATGGCAATATCATCTGGAATATTAACGCCATGCTGTTTTAAATATTTCATTGCTCCTATGGCAGCCACATCGTTTGCCGAAAAAATGCCATCAACATCCATATTTTCACTTATAATCTTCTTCGCACATTCACTCCCTTCCTGTTCCATTAACCTCGATGTGAATACCAAATCGTTTCTAAAAACAATACCATTCTTTTCTAATGCTGCTTTATACCCCTCAAACCGTTTTCTGTAAATCTCTAATACTTGAGGGCCTGAAAAATGAACGATGTTTTTACATCCTTTATCTATTAGATGTTGGGTAGCATCAAAACCTCCTTTAAAATCATCTATGAGCACATTACTGTTACCTGGTAAATCACAATGCCTGTCAAAAAAAACTAATGGAATATTACTGCCTTTTAAAGTCTGTAAATGGTCATAGTCTAAAGTTTCCATGGAAATAGACATTAATACACCATCTACCCTATTAGCTAATAAGGTTTCTACTATTTTTTTTTCTCTTTCTAACTGTTCTAGAGACTGACATATAATAACATTATAACCTGCTTGATATGCTGTCTCTTCTATACCTTGAATGGCTGAAGAAAAGAAATGTCGAGATATCCTTGGTACCACAACCCCTATGGTATATGTTACGTTTTTACGTAAATTGGATGCTAATACATTTCGCTGATAGCCCAATTCCTCTGCCTTAGCCAAAATTTTATCTTTCGTTTTTTGGGTAACACGCGGACTATTGTTAAGTGCTCTGGAAACTGTTGAACTATCAATTTGCAAAGCTCTGGCGATATCGTGAATGGTTGTTTTACTTTCTTTCATCAAAAATTAAACTATGAGGCTCAAAAATACATATTTGTTTTAATTTGAATAATGATCTCTCTTTACAGAAGTATCACCTCCCCATACTTTCACCATAGACCATGGCTCACCCTCAGAAACCCAAAAATCATGATCTGCCGTAAGTCCCAGTGGTAAGAAGCCTAAAGACGATAAATATAAGCTTCCTGTTGTAATATATGGTTCTGCCATACCTGGTTGGTGACCAACAACACCTATTTGCAGCCATCCATTAGTGTCATAGATTCCATTAGCCTGCATCAACCGTTTCATAACAGCGGTTAACCCAGACCGTACCTGACCCCTAGAAAGCTCTTCAGGCAACTGTTCTAAAAGTGCCAATTGCGATAGTGCCTGAAAAGCTCCAAATCGATATATCGAAGAACGTCCAATAACAGGATAAGTGCCTTCGGGGGATATTAACCTTTCCATAATAACAGCATATCGCTGTGCTCTGGCAATGATATCTACCTTTAAAGACTGTAAAGGGTGCTTGGTTTCTTGCAATACATTAACAACATCAATAAGCATAGGATGTATTACAAATGAATTGTAATAATCCCAATGGTAATATTTCCCATCTGCATAATGTCCGTCGCCCACATACCATTCCATGTGTTTACGCAAGGCATATTCTATACGTATAAAATCGGTATGGTTAGAAAACTTAACCAAAAAAGCATCTACTGTTGCTGCAAAAAGCAACCAATTATTATATGGTACGTTAGAAATGGTGCGCGCCTTTTTAAAAGCATCGATTACCATTCGCTTGGTTTCATCGTTCAAAGGTTCCCAAAGCTGGGTTGGCGCCCTTAAAAAGGCTTGTGCCAAAAAAGCAGCATCAACTAGTGGCTGACTTCCTTTATCGAAATTCATATAATCCTTAGAATCAGGATTTACTGCATTATAAATTGCATGTTGAAACAATGTGGTATATTTACCCCTTAATTGCCCTTCTTTTGTAGTATCTGGCCCTAATTCCAACCAGGGAGCCATCCCCGCCATTAAGCGTCCAAAAGCTTCTAAATGGGCGAACGCATCTCTTTTACCATATTCAAAGCTAGATTGTTCGATCGGCATTTTCTCCTTTAACTCGTCATCTGCTAAAGCAGAAAGTAGCGGATCTGCCATTTTAGTAAGCTCATAAACCCAAACATCCCGATCATTTTGCGCATTTAATGAAAAAGACAATGCCAAAAAAAACAGAATACTTTTTATATAATTCAAAGCCATCCTAGTTTAAGTTTTTACTTCTATACAATGCTTCAAGAAAATAATAGTCGGCATAATTCAATGGAACATCAACCTCTACTTTATGAGGTAAACTACCTACTGAATGCTTTAACAAGAAACCTTTATTGCTTCCTGCTTCTGCAAAATACTTTGGAGAGCTTAGGCTTAGCATGATCTTATTTGCAAAATCCAGGTAATCACTTTTTCTTTTAGTTACATAAGTACTTAATTCATACAATGCAGAAGCTGTTATTGCTGCTGCCGAGGCATCTCTTGGTGTTTCACCTGTTTTAGGAACATTGTAATCCCAATACGGTACAGCATCATCTGGCAACTCTGGATTGTTTTTAATAAAGTCTGCAATTCTCAAAGCCTGTTCCAAATATTTAGTATCCTTTGTTTCCCTATAACAAAGCGTAAATCCATACAGCCCCCAAGCTTGTCCTCTTGCCCAAGCAGAGTTGTCTGCATAACCTTGGTGGGTATATTTTCCTAAAACCTTACCAGTTGTTGTGTCGTAATTTAGCACATGAAAGGAGCTGTTATCCTCTCTAAAGTGATTCTTTAAGGTTGTATCTGCGTGGGAAACAGCTATATTGTAATAGGTTGAGTCTCCTGAAATCCTTGTTGCATGGAACAATAATTCCAAATTCATCATATTGTCAATAATTACCGGGCAGTTCCATTTTTTAGAAGCATTCCAGGATTGTATAATACCTGCGTTGGGTCTAAATCGCGCCGAAAGTGATTTGGCTGTTTGCACAATAACTGCCTCAAAATCTTTTGAAAGCTTTTCCTTTAAGGCATTTCCATAACTACATTCCATAATAAACCCAACATCATGGTTACCTTCCCAATACTGAATGGTATCTAATTTTTGAGTGTATAGTAAAGCGCGATCTTTCCATTTTTCATCTTGCGTAAGTTGATATAAATACCATAAAGCACCAGGGTAAAAGCCACTGGTCCAATCATAACTTGAAACCAATCGAAGTTGTTCCTCCGCTACTGTCCGTGGCATGTAATTTTTGTCGGCTATACTAGAATAGGCTATACTGTTTAATTCTGAATACTGAGCTTCTGATTTCCTAACAATATCCTCCCTTACTTTAGATAATTTTTTTGTATGCGTTGCACATCCCGTACTTAAGAAAGCTAAGATTAACAAAACTGAAGCTAAACAAATGTTTTTCATGGATTTAATAGTTTAAATAACGTCATTAATAAATGTTGAATATTTCCTTATCGTAACATGAGTCCTCTTTAAGAGTTAGTATGTCTCTTCTATTTCTATTATAATTTTGTGTCGAGAAGCACTTTGAATCTATAATTCTTCTAGCATTCAATAGCACTACTTAGCGTAGTCAAAGTACGCCAAATCACAGATCTGGTACACTTACTAACAAAAATTTCTTATCCAAGACTCATGTTATCTTAATAATATTCACTCTATGTTAGGTAACAAATATAGCAAATTAAAACAATAATACAATCGATTGTATTATTTTAATAATATCTAACTGCTAAATTGTTAAACACTTACAGCTAACGTTTTATATCAATTCTATTTTAAATTAGCTAAACAAAAATAATGGATTGGTGTACTGCACGAAAAAGAAAAATCAAGTATAGCCGTAGCTATGCTTGATTTTTTATGGTGATTTATAGTAAAAAGCTATCTGGTAAGCTAAAAAAACTGTCAGTTCAAATTAATTTCCAGAATTCTACCTTTAAAGATAGCCTAATTTATTATAGATAGTGTCTACTTTGAGGCAAACAGCTTTACATCGGTCTCACTAACCTCTTTACCTCCTAAAATGATTAAACGCTCTACAACATTACGAAGCTCTCTAATGTTTCCTGTCCAATCGTAGTTTTGAAGCATTTTAATAGCATCATCTGAAAATGTTTTTGTAGCAGTGCCCTGCTCATTAGCTATCTTTTCGGCAAAATACTTGATAAGTAATGGAATATCTTCCCTTCGGTCATTCAAAGGCGGAACCTGAATTAAAATAACGGCTAGCCTATGGTACAGGTCTTCACGGAATCGCCCATCCTCAATTTCCTTTTTTAGATCTTTATTTGTTGCAGCAATAATACGAACATCTACTTTTATATCCTTATCACTTCCTACGCGTTGAATTCTATTTTCTTGTAGAGCTCTAAGCACCTTAGCCTGAGCTGGCAGACTCATATCTCCTATTTCATCTAAAAAAATAGTTCCACCATTGGCGGCTTCAAACTTACCTGCGCGATCTTTATTGGCACTGGTAAAAGCACCTTTAACATGACCAAACAATTCGCTTTCTATAAGTTCACTAGGTATAGCCGCACAGTTAACTTCAATCATGGGTCCCTTAGAGCGTTCACTCTTTTGGTGTAGCCAATGGGACACCAATTCCTTTCCCGTGCCGTTAGGACCAGTAATCAATACTCTGGCATCGGTTTGTGCAACCTTCTCGATAATGTCTTTAATATGCGTGATAGCATCACTTTCGCCTATCATCTCAAAATTCTTGCTAACCTTCTTTTTTAACAGCTTATTCTCTGTAACCAGTTCTTTTTTATCCAAAGCATTCCGCACCGTATTAAGAAGCCTATTAAGATCTGGTGGTTTAGAAATATAATCAAAAGCTCCTAAACGCATTGTATTTACAGCCGTATCCAAATCACCATGGCCAGATATCATTACAATAGGAATTTCGGGCTTAATCTTCTTAACTGCTTCCAAGACTTCTACCCCATCCATCTTTGGCATTTTAATATCACAAAGCACGAGGTCGTAATCGTCATTTTTTATTTTTTCAACACCTTCTAAACCATCTTGCGCTTCTTCCAGCTGATACGTATCACTTTCTTCAGAAAGAATTTTAATGAGTACTCGTCTAATAGCAGCTTCGTCTTCTATTACTAAAATTTTTTTAGGCATAATTTTATTTGTTTATAATATGTATATCGCGTTGAGGGAAAGGTATACTTACGTTATTTTCTCTAAACAATCTATCTATTTCAAAACGAATATCACTTTGTGGTATACGCGCATTAAAACTATCACTCAATGAAAAAACGACTTTAAAGTCCAATGAGCTATCTCCAAAATTGGTAAACTGCACCATAACTTCTGGATGTTTCAATACTTGTGGATGCGAACTGGCTGCTTGAATTAGTAACTTTTTTACTAGTTGTACATCACTCCCATAAGCAACTCCAACGGTAACAGATTCTCTGGTTGTTGTTCCATTCTGTGTCCAATTATATAAAGTATTTGTTAAATACAAATGGTTAGGAATAATTAATACTTTATTATCCATAGTAACTGCTCTTGTTGTACGTAGCTTAATTTCTTCTACTCTTCCTACCTTTCCTTCCAGCTCTATAATATCGCCAACATGAACTGTTTGGTCCACCAGAATAAAAATCCCAGAAATAATATCCTGAAACAAAGTCTGCAATGCCAATCCAATACCTATTAGTAAAGCTGCTGAAGCCGCAAATATGGCTGTTACATTAATTCCAATAGAGTCGAAAACAATAAGGATAACAACAACGTAAATCAACCATCTAGAGAACGAAAAGACGGTATTGAATTTGGCCTTATCTTCACTAGGCATCTTTCGTGTAACGACCCTTTTTATCCACCTCAAAATATAGGTTGTCACTATAAGAAGAATAATTATAGTAAGAGCATGCCTTACCCGAAAGATAATTTCGGAAGCATCATTACCGGTTCCGTAAGTGTAATCAATAATAGGGAACTCTAAAAAGTTTACGATCTTTTCCCAGATAGAACTTTCTTTTATTGTTTCTTCTATTTTCTCTAAGCCTTGATTCATTTTAATATTTTATCCACTTGATTAATTCTTTATAGCTAGGTTTTTTCCCGTACATTAAAATACCTACTCGATAAATTTTAGCTGCAAACCAAACAGTAAGCATAAACGTTCCAACTAATAGCAATAATGATACCAACTGTTGCCATAACGGCACTCCAAACGGAATACGCATGAGCATAACTACTGGAGATGTAAACGGTATAAAGGAAAAAACAACTGATACTGTACCGTGTGGATCTTCAATAACCGTAAAAAGACCAATATAAACAGCCAGTATCAAGGGCATTAAAACTGGAAATACAAATTGCTGGGTATCTGTTTCGTTATCTACAGCCGAACCTATAGCCGCATACAGAGAGCTGTACAACAGATATCCGGCTGCAAAAAATAAAATAAACGCTACTACCAAATTTACTATGGGTAAATGGTTAAAGGCCATAATAAAATCCTGAACTTGCATATGTAACTCAGGATTTTCTGCAGCTTGTTGCATTATTTCTTCTTGTTGCTTTTGCATGCCAGACACATCTATCCCCATAGTGGTTGTTACCACGGTCATTAACACACCACCTATGCACATCCAAATCACAAATTGTGTGATTCCTGCCAACGAAGTACCAATAATTTTTCCAAGCATGAGCTGCACTGGTTTTACTGAAGAAATAATCACTTCAATAACTCGTGTGGTCTTTTCTTCAATCACACTACGCATAATCATATTACCATAAATGATAATAAACATAAACAACAAATAGCCTATGGCGCCCCCAAAGATAAGTTTAACAACACTATCTATTTTTGAGGTTTTCTCCCCTTCAAAACTTTCCTGAGCAATATTTACAGGTGTTTTTGAAGCATTAATCATATTAATATCTACACCATTACTTTCAAGCTTAATTTCTGTAAACCTCTTCTCCAGCGTACTTTCCATTTCAGAAATCAACGTTAGTGATGGTGCTTCTTCAGAGTAAAATTTAACATGGTTGGGCAATGTATTGAGGTCCTTTGCCTTGTCTATGTGCAATAGGCCATATGATGATGCTTCCTTAGCTAATAACTTAGCAGCTCCTAAAGACATATTATCCAACACCTGATACTTAATCTTTCCTGAGTCCTTAAAAGCATCTTGTACCAAACCAGATTCATCAAGAATGGAAATACTACGTACCTTATCATTATTTAACTGAGACAAATAAGCAACAACCCCAAAAAGCACAATCATAATAATTGGGCTTAGAATAGTCATTACTATAAACGATTTGTTTCTAACTTTTGTTAAATATTCGCGTTTTATAATAAGCGGTAAATGATTCATAAATTAGTTATTCGTAACGGTTTGAATAAAAATATCGTTTACACTTGGTATCAATTCAACAAAATGGGACACATCACCTCTAGAGGTTAAATACGAAAGCAATTCGTTTGGTGTTTCGGCTTCAGAAATCTTTATGTTTAATTTCAATTCATCATCCAAAGTCTTAAAATTTGCTGGAGAAATATCAAACTTTTGGGACATCTCTTGCTCTAGTCCTAATTTATCTGCGGTCTTGATACCTACCTCGAAAGTATTTATTTTATACTGCCTTTTAATATCCACTAGCTTACCCTCAAGTATTTTGTTGGATTTATTAATAAGTGCGATATCATCACATAACTCCTCAACAGATTCCATTCTATGGGTTGAAAAAATAACAGTTGCCCCATCATCGCGCAAGCGTAGAATTTCATCTTTAATTAAATTGGCATTTATAGGATCGAACCCAGAAAAAGGTTCATCAAAAATCAAAAGCTTGGGTTGGTGCAAAACGGTAACAACAAATTGTATTTTTTGAGCCATCCCTTTAGATAGTTCTTGTATTTTCTTATGCCACCAATCTCCAATATCCAAACGCTCAAACCAATATTTTAAACGAGCTTTGGCCTCTGCTTTGCTCAAGCCCTTTAATTGGGCCAAATATAAAGCCTGCTCACCAACTTTCATCGATTTATAAAGTCCACGCTCCTCTGGCAAATAACCTATATCCTTTATATGACCATTATTTAAGAGTTCACCATCCAGCCTCACTGTTCCTGTATCTGGCATCGTAATTTGGTTAATAATCCTTATAAGCGTTGTTTTACCTGCCCCATTAGGACCTAACAATCCAAATATGCTTCCCTTAGGGACAGCAACAGACACACTATTTAATGCTCTAAAATCTCCAAATTTCTTAGAAACCTTATTAACCTCCAATAAGTTACTCATTCACTTTATAATTGACTTGTTGTTGGTAAATATATTAAATTAATATCCTTGGCTACAACAATATGTTTTAAGAAATAAAGCACGTTAAATATAAATGATATAAAAACAAAACCCACCCTTAAAACAAATTTTAAGGATGGGAAAAAAATTGCTATGAAAAAGAAAAATTACCACTAACGTTAATTAGTGATACTTCAAATATAGTTTTTTTTTATCAAAAACAGGATAAACTGCCCTGTAACTTTCTCAAAAAAAATCAAATAGAGCACTGTTTTTTTTATGATTTGCTCAACTAAGAGAACATATCTTTTACTTTTTCAAAAAAAGACTTATCCGAACTTTCTGGTTTTGGTTGAAAATGGTCATCGTTTTGCATGGCTTCAAAAAAGTCCTTTTGTTGCTTGCTTAATGTTCTAGGAGTCCAAACATTAACATGCACCAAAAGATCGCCACGCCCATAGCCATTAATACTCGGAATTCCCTTTCCTCGTAGGCGCAAAATTTTACCAGACTGTATACCTGCTTCAATTTTTATACGCACTTTTCCTGTTACGGTCTCAATTTCTTTTGAAGTCCCTAAAACAGCATCTGGATAACTTATATATAAATCGTAATGTAAATTATCACCTTCACGTTGAAGCTTATCATGTTCTACTTCTTCTATCGCTACCAAAAGATCGCCAGAAATACCATTTCCTGGAGCTTCATTTCCTTTTCCGGAAACCTTTAGTTGCATGCCATCAACTACACCAGCTGGAATTTTAATGGATACTGTCTCTTCAACTATTTTTAAACCTTGCAAATCAGCATCCGACGGCTTTTTGTCAATGATTTGTCCAGCCCCACTACATACATTACAAGGAGCAGCTGTTTGCATTCTACCTAAAATCGTATTGGTAATACGTGTTACCTGTCCGGTACCATGACATGTTGTACACGTTTTATAAGTAGTACCTGGTGCTTGAATCTTACGTTTTACCTTGATCTTTTTCTCGGCACCATTGGCTATTTCCTCCAAAGTTAATTTTACACGAATACGGAGATTGCTTCCCTTAACACGACGCTGGCCTCCTCCACCGCCAAAGCCAGAAAATCCACCTCCAAAAGCACTTCCGAAAATATCTCCAAACTGACTGAATATATCGTCCATATTCATGCCGCCACCGCCAAAGCCACCGCCGCCTTCAAAGGCCTGGTGACCAAACTGATCGTAACGCGCTTTTTTATCGGTATTGCTTAACACCTCATATGCTTCGGCTGCTTCCTTAAATTTTGATTCAGCTTCTTTATCATCTGGATTTTTATCCGGATGGTACTGAATAGCCTTTTTTCTATATGCTTTTTTTATCTCAGCTTCCGTAGCCCCCTTGCTAACACCTAATACTTCGTAATAATCTCTTTTAGCCATATCTCTGGTTTATTGTCCGATAACAACCTTTGGAAAACGAATCACTTTATCTCCCAAAACATACCCTTTTTCTATAACGTCTATAATCTTTCCTTTTAAATCCTCACTCGGAGCTGGTATTTGGGTGATTGCTTCGTGGTTATCTGCATTAAAAGTATCTCCTTGCTTAACATCTATTACAGAAAGTCCCTTTTGCTCCAACGTCGTTTTTAACTTATTGTTGATAAGCTCAACACCCTTTAAAAGTTCTTTTTCCTCTGTCTTGGATATTTCAGAATAGGCTCTATCAAAATCATCAAGAATAGGTAACATAGCGACCATAACATCCTGACTTGCTGTTTTGAACAAATCTATACGCTCCTTAGAAGTACGCTTCTTGTAATTTTCAAATTCAGCAAACAATCGTAAAAACTTATCTTTCTCCTGTTTTAATTCAATCTCTAGCTTCTCCTCTTTTGTAAGCGTTTCTACTTCTTGCTCTTCTACTTCAACAGTTTCATTTTCAATACTGTCCAATTGTTCTTTTTCTATGTCGTTTGTTTTTTTTGTTTTGCTCATTGTCGTATCTAAAATTTACACAAATACTAAAATTAGTTGGCAAAAGTACTGCCATTATTATAAAAATGCCATAATGTCACTAAATATTTTATACAATTTGTTTAACATTTCTTTAATTTTTTATGGAGACAAATTATTGTAGCTTTACAATTAAACATTAAAACAATCCAAAATGAAAAAAAGAATTATAACAGTTTTTACTGTTAGCGCTATGGCATTATCAATTATTGCATGTAAAAACAATACAAAAGAAAACAATATAGCTCAAGTAGAAACCGTTGCAAAAGCATCGGAGCTATCTAAAAAGTACACTGCAGATATAACGGCCTCATCAATTACATGGACCGGATACAAACCTACCGGTTCGCATACTGGCACCGTAAACTTAAAACAGGGGGAATTAACATTGAAAAACGGGCATATAGAAAGTGGTAAGTTTAGCATTGACATGACTTCTATTAAAGACTCTGAAAGCAATGCCAGGTTGGAAAAGCATTTAAAAAGCGGCGATTTCTTTGATGTAGAAAATCACCCAAACGCTACTTTTGAAATTACTGAGATAAGTAAAAGTGAAGGGAAAACACTAATTTCTGGCAACTTAACAGTTAAAAACATTACAAACAAAGTAACATTTCCTGCTAGTGTAACAAACAATGGCAACAGTCTAACATTAACCAGTGACACTTTTAAAATTGACCGATCTAAATGGGAAATTAAATTTAAGTCCAAATCGTTTTTTACAAACCTTGGCGATAAGTTTATTAATGACGATATCGATTTAAAAATTAGTGTTACGGCTACAAAATAAAGCGATACAAAACAGAACAAAAAGGCCTGAAAAGTGATTTATTTTGTTCATTCAGAGTAGAGCGAAGAATCTTAACTCACCAAAAACTAGTGATTTATATTTTAAGAGATTCTTCATTTGATTCAGAATGACACTTTTCAGGCCTCTTTTATTTTACAATTATTATTTCAAATAGTTTAACACGTTGGTTTCTATACGTGATTGTATATTGGAAACATCTGCCTTTTCAAAAGTTTCACCTGTAATATTCTCATACAATTCAATGTATCTCTCTGAAACACTTTCAATATATTCATCACTCATTTCGGGCACCACTTGCCCCTCAAGACCTTGAAAGTTATTACTAATCAACCATTGACGCACAAACTCCTTAGAAAGTTGTTTTTGTGCTTCTCCTCTTTCCTGACGTTCCTCATAACCCTCTGCATAAAAGTACCGAGAAGAATCCGGTGTATGGATTTCATCAATCAACACAATTTTACCGTCCCTTGTTTTTCCAAACTCGTATTTCGTATCAACCAGAATAAGCCCTCTACTTGCTGCTATCTCACTTCCCCTTTCAAACAGTTTACGCGTATAATCTTCAAGTATTATATAATCTTCCTCCGAAACAATACCACGTTTTAAAATATCCTCACGGGAAATGTCCTCGTCATGATCTCCTTTTTCTGCCTTTGTAGCAGGTGTTATTATGGGCTCAGGAAATTTATCATTCTCCTTCATACCTTCTGGCATTTCAACACCACAAAGCAAGCGTTTTCCAGCCTTGTATTCACGAGCTGCATGACCCGACATATAACCCCGAATTACCATTTCTACCTTAAAGGGTTCACATAAATGTCCAACAGCAACATTTGGGTCTGGTGTGGCCAATAACCAATTAGGCACCAAATCCTCTGTAGCCTTCATCATTTTGGTTGCAATCTGATTTAAAATCTGACCTTTATAGGGTATCCCTTTTGGCATAACAACATCGAAGGCCGATAACCTATCGGTTGCTACCATTATCAAAACATCGTCATTAATATTATAAACCTCTCTTACTTTTCCTTTGTATACACTCTTTTGGTTAGGGAAATTGAAATTGGTATCTATTATTGTGTTACTCATTTCTTATTATTTATTCATTTATGAGTTTAATTAATTCATAACCTTTTGTTACAAACTCATCTTAACTTTTCTATTCAGCAGCTAATCTCTGTTTTCTATACTTTTATAAGCAGCAATAACCTTCTTAACTAATTTATGTCGGATCACGTCCTTATCATCTAAAAAGATCATCCCTACACCTTCAACGTTTTTCAAAATCAATAAGGCTTCTTTTAATCCGGATATGGTACGACGCGGTAAATCGATTTGCCCTGGATCTCCTGTCAACAAAAACTTCGCATTCTTCCCCATTCGCGTTAAAAACATTTTCATTTGGGCATGCGTGGTATTCTGTCCTTCGTCCAAAATCACAAAGGCATTATCTAAGGTACGACCGCGCATAAAGGCCAATGGCGCTATTTGTATCGTGCCATTTTCTATATAATTAGCCAATTTTTCTGGAGCGATCATATCCCGTAAAGCATCATATAATGGTTGCATATAGGGATCTAATTTTTCCTTTAAATCACCCGGTAGAAATCCTAAGTTCTCACCTGCTTCTACGGCTGGTCTCGTTAAAATAATACGCTTAACTTCCTTGTTCTTTAATGCTTGAACGGCCAATGCAACGCCTGTATAAGTCTTACCAGTTCCAGCTGGACCAATAGCAAAAACCATATCGTTTTTACGAATGCTTTCCACTAGCTTTCGCTGATTGGCTGTTTGCGCCTTAATGAGCTTTCCTCCTACACCATGTACAATGACTTCCCCACTCTGTTGTGACGTTGTATAATCGTCACTGCTATGGCTGGTAAGTACGCGCTCAATTACATTTTCATCAAGCTTATTATACTTGGCAAAATGTTTTAAAAGCATGGTAATTCTTCGGTCAAACTCCTCAAGTAAATCTTCTTCTCCGAAAGCTTTGATTTTATTTCCCCGTGCTACAATTTTAAGTTTTGGAAAGTATTTCTTTAGTAGCTCGATATTCGCATTATGCGCTCCAAAAAATTCTTTCGGAGTAATTTCTTCTAGTTCGATAATAATTTCGTTCAAAGGCTATCTTTTTTTCATATTATATTACAGTACCCTAATAAAACAACAAACATTATGTTAAAATGGCTTATTATTTTAATCGGTCTATAATTCTTTTATTAAATGAGTCCCTATTCCTGCATATTTTTCGCCTAAAACATAAAAACGAAAACGAAAAAATTATGTAGGTTTGTTAAAACTCAAAAATACATAAATTTGAGCGACCAAACCTTAAAACATATCAACAATTTTGCCAATGGCGATTATTACATTAACAACTGATTTTGGTGAAAAAGATCACTTTGCTGGCGCGACAAAAGGAGCAATTTACAGTGAACTACCAGATGTTAGAATTGTTGATATCTCACACTCTGTTTCGCCCTTTAATATTCTTGAGGCAGCCTATATAATACAAAATGCTTATAGCAGTTTTCCCAAAGGTACCATTCATGTAATAGGTATCGATTCTGAAATAAATCCAGAAAACAAGCATATTGCCATTAAATTAGACGATCACTTTTTTGTATGTGCCAATAATGGCATTATGAGCATGATCTGTTCTGAAATAGCACCAGAAAAGATTGTAGAAATCAATATTCACGACAGGATACAAAGTAGCTTTCCCGTATTAGACGTATTCGTTAAGGTAGCCTGCCACATCGCAAGAGGAGGCACCCTGGAAGTTATAGGAAAAACAATTCATGAAATAAAACCTATCAAAAATGTAACACCCTATGTAAACGATGACAAAACACAGATTATCGGAAGCATTATTTATATAGACAATTACGGCAATGTGGTTACCAATATTAAACGCAGTTTTTTTGAAACCATACAAAAGGGACGTCCTTTTATGATTAGTGCTCGAAACTATAAGTTTAAAACCATTTATAAAAAATACAGCGACATCGTAAATTTTGATATCCCAGAAGACAAACGCCATGATGAAGGCAGAGGTCTGGTTGTATTTAATTCTGGTGACTTTTTAGAAATTGCCGTCTATAAAAGTAATAGTGCTACCGTTGGAAGTGCTTCTTCCCTTATGGGATTGAATTTAATGGACACCGTAACCATAAATTTCTTAAAAGAATAAACTATGTTTGTAAGAATCGTAAAGATGGGATTCCATGAAAATAACATAGAAGCGTTTCTAAAAACCTTTAACCATAATAAATTAAAGATCAGGAATTTTAAAGGGTGCTTATTTTTGGAATTATATAGAGATAAAATAAATACATCAACCTTTTTCACTTATAGCTATTGGGAATCTGAAGCTGATTTGGAACGGTACAGGCAATCTGAATTGTTCAAGCATGTTTGGTCAAAAACAAAACCGCTTTTTAATGCAAAACCCGAAGCTTGGAGTGTTGAAAAGTTGGAAAGTTTGGAGTGATTAACCACCATTAATGGAATAATAAATAAACGAAGAGCATGTTCGCTATTTTAAAAAAAGAAATAAACACATTCTTTGCTTCACCCATAGGCTATTTGGTGATTGCTATTTTTCTATTGTTAAACGGTCTGTTTTTATGGTTGTTTAAAGGAGAATTTAACATTCTTGATTATGGATTTGCAGACCTTTCTTCATTTTTCCTATTGGCGCCGTGGATATTAATTTTCCTTATTCCAGCCGTGACCATGCGTAGTTTTTCTGAAGAAAAAAAGCAAGGTACATTAGAGCTTTTACTTACCAAGCCCATTTCACTTACGAATATTGTTTTCGGCAAGTTTTTAGGAGCCTTTGTTTTAATTTTAATGGCACTTTTACCAACATTGCTCTACGTTTACACCGTTTACCAATTAGGCAATCCCATAGGCAATTTGGATGTAGGCAGTACTATGGGCTCTTACTTTGGCCTTTTGTTTTTAATTGCATCCTATACTGCTATTGGTATTTTTAGCTCTACACTTTCAAACAACCAAATTGTAGCATTTATAACCTCTGTCTTTTTTTGTTTCTTCTTTTATATAGGTATCGAAGGCATAGCCGATTTTGCCTCCAGTGCATTTATTGAACAATTAGGTATGAGTTCCCATTATAAAAGTATGAGCCGTGGTGTTTTAGACACACGGGACATCCTATACTTTGTATCCATCTCCTTGTTCTTTTTAGCGCTTACCATTAAAGGGATTGACACAGCCTCTTTAAAAAGAAAAGACGTACTACGATCCATAGGATTATTGTTAGGCCTGCTCGTATTAAATAGTATTTCAAGTTCATTTTACAAACGCTTTGACTTAACAACCGATAAACGCTATACCCTAAATGATGCCGCCATTAATATTATAAAAACCGTGGAATCGCCATTGGTTATAGATGTATTCCTAAAGGGAGATGACTTTCCTTCAGAATTTAGGCGCTTGCAAAGAGAAACACAACAACTGCTTGAAGAATTTGCTGCCCAAAACAAACATATCGTTTTCAATTTTATCAATCCGTTGGAAGACGAAGCCAACCGGGAACGCAATATACAACAGCTAAGTCAGCGTGGCTTAACCCCCATGCAACTAACCGTACAAGAAAGTGGCAAATCCTCACAGGCCGTCATCTTTCCATGGGCCTTAGCAAGTTACAACAACGTAACGGTTACCATTCCTCTGATTAAAAATAAAATTGGCGCCACACAACAAGAGTTGGTAACAAATTCGGTACAACACTTAGAATATGCCTTTGCCGATGGCCTTAACAAACTAACCAAACCCAAACATAAAAAAATAGCCATTCTAAAAGGCAATGGAGAATTAAAAGATCTATACATAGCAAACTTTCTTAAAAAACTGGGAGAATACTATTTAATAGCCCCATTTACGCTCGACAGTGTTGCCAATAGTCCACAAAAAACACTTGAGGATATAAATACTTTCGATTTAATAATCGCAGCCAAACCCACCAAAGCATTTACCGAAGAGGAAAAAATGGTTTTAGACCAGTATACCATGCATGGTGGTAAAAGTTTATGGCTGGTAGATGCGGTAGCAATGGAAAAAGACAGCTTGTATAACGATGCCGGTAAAAATTTTGCAGTTTCAAGAGACTTGAACCTTACCGATTTCTTTTTTAAATACGGAGCACGTATCAACCCAGTCCTGGTTAGTTCACTCTATTCGGCTCCTATAACCTTAGCTATGGGAGAAGGCAACAACACCCAGTTTATGAGACTCCAATGGCCTTATTCCCCCTTAGCATCATCAAGCAACAACCACCCCATCGTTAACAACCTAAACCTCGTTAAGTTTGATTTTGCAAACCAAATAGACACGCTTAAAAATTCGATTAAAAAAACCATTCTCCTTGAAAGTGCCCCCCTTACAAAACTAGAAGGCGTACCAAGAGAAATAAGCCTCGATTTAGTAAAACAAGATCCCGAACCTTCACTTTTTAACAAAGGAAACCAATCGCTTGCCGTATTATTAGAGGGGCAATTTTCATCCGTATACCAAAACCGAATAAAGCCAATTGACCTTCCCAAAATAAAAGACAAAAGTCCGCATACCAAAATGATTGTTGTAGCTGATGGCGATGTAATAAAAAATGATGTAGACCAAAATACCCCACTTGATTTGGGCTTCGATCGCTCCAGTAACAAACCTGTTGGAAACAAAGAATTTTTATTAAATGCGGTCAATTACTTGTTGGACGACGACGGACTTATAAACATTCGATCCAAAGAAATTGCCGTTGCATTCTTAGATCATCAAAAAATAATAGCTCAAAAAACAAGATGGCAACTCACAAACATTGCATTACCACTGGGTTTACTAGCGTTGTTTGGCTTAGCATTTAATTATAGAAGAAAGAAAAAATATGCTGCCTAAATGTTAATAAGTTTGTTTCCAATATTAGTATCTATCCAATATATTTGTAGGTAGTATTTTTCAAAATTAAAACGCATTAACTTATATATACCTAGCTTAATAAAACATCTTGTTGATAAGAAATAGTTATAAGCGAGTTACTTGTGAGACATAAAAACAATAAAATTATCACATGAAATTTATAGTATCGAGTACCTATTTATTAAAACAATTACAAGTTTTAGGTGGTGTTATTAACAGCTCGAACACCTTACCTATTTTAGATAATTTCCTATTCGAACTAGACCATTCCAAATTAACTGTTTCTGCCAGTGATTTGGAAACAACAATGGCTTCGACACTGGATGTAGAAAGTGACAGTACTGGTAGTGTAGCAATCCCTGCCCGTCTGCTATTAGACACTTTAAAAACATTTCCAGAACAACCTTTAACCTTTGTTGTTGAAGATAACAATACTATCGAAATTAGTTCCAATCACGGTAAATATGCCCTAGCTTATGCTAGCGGTGAAGAGTTCCCTAAAGCTGTTGTTCTTGAAGACCCAAGTAAAACTGTTGTTACTGGCGACATTTTAGCCTCTGCTATAAGCAAAACTATTTTCGCTGCCGGAAATGACGATTTACGCCCCGTTATGAGCGGTGTGTTCTTTCAGTTTTCTACCGAAGGCTTAACATTTGTTGCCACCGATGCTCATAAACTTGTAAAATATTCACGAGCCGATGTAACAGCCAGTCAAGTAGCAGAGTTTATTATGCCTAAAAAACCTTTAAATCTGCTAAAAGGCATTCTGGCCGCCAGTGAAGAAGATGTAACTATCGAGTACAACGAATCAAACGCTAAATTCACTTTCGAGAACTCGGAGTTGATCTGTAGACTGATTGATGGGAAATACCCTAATTACGAAGCTGTTATTCCTAAAGAAAACCCTAACAAATTGGTTATTGACAGAACGCAGTTTTTAAACTCCGTGCGACGTGTTAGTATATTCTCCAATAAAACCACACACCAGATACGTTTAAAAATTGCTGGTGCAGAACTTAACATTTCTGCCGAGGATATAGATTATAGCAACAAAGCAGAAGAACGTCTAACTTGCGACTATCAAGGTGACGATATGCAAATAGGCTTCAACTCACGCTTTCTAACAGAAATGCTCAACAACCTAAACTCTGATGACGTACAACTGGAAATGAGCTTACCAAACAGAGCTGGAATCTTAACCCCTATTGATGGCCTTGATGAAGGCGAGCAAATTACCATGCTTGTTATGCCTGTTATGTTAAACAGTTAAGATATTTAATTCTTTAAAACCCATACAGGAGGCTGTCTGAAAAATAAGTTATCTTTCATTCAGCCTCTTTTATTTTATACTATATTCTTTATTACCCCAAAAAGTTGAACAGTAAGAAATCATATTCCCAAAACAAACACTACTTAACCCCTATACTAACAGCAACCATTTGCCTGTTTATTGGTTTTCAGTCAAGCGCACAAAAATCAATTCAACCAACTCAAAAAGATTCCATTATAACCATTAACACCGATTTTAACAACGATTCCTTTATCGACAAAATCCAACTTACCGTTAATACCAAAGAAGTAAAGGCAATCTATTTAGAAAATAATGGCGATAATTCATTTAACACCCCCATTCTACTAGGAAAAGTTCCTGTTTATGGATGCATTGGCTACCAGCTCTGTAAAACTACAGACCAACCTTATAATACGCTAATTTTAGGCACCAACAATACCAAATACCACAACTTAAACGAAGTCAATATCAATCTTGCTTCAAAGCTTACCCTAAAATTAACAAAAAACTGAACTGCTATAGATTTAAAATTGAGAAGTTCTAATACGCCATGACATTTCCCGTTAGAACGTCAAGGACTAGCTTTAATATTAATTGTTAAAGCTTCCAAGCCCTAACTTCTAACCCAAAACTTGAAACCATTAACATTCAACGTTTATTCTTCAATTAGCTCCCCATCAACCATTAACCAACAACCAAATAACATAAATAAAAAAACGCCCACCAGTTGGCGAGCGTTTTACTTTTCTCTTTATGTAAACTAACTAATAAAATTAAGAGAAAAAGGATATGTTGGTATCTCCCCATTATTAGCTTTAACCGCATTAATTATAGGAAATACAATAGAAACTATACCTAATACAATAAAACCAATCAAGCCTAAACCACATAAAAGTGTTAGAGGCACACAAATAAGACAATATACGATAAGACTTAATTGGAAATTAACAATGCGCTTACCCTGTATATCCATTTGATATATTTTATCTTTATTGGTAAGCCACAAAATTAGAGGTAACAATAAACTTCCAAACCCCAGGACTAAGGTAACCAGCTGACTTAAATGCGTAACAACAATAAGTTGTCTATCTTCTTTCATTGTGTAAGATTGTTTTTTGATTGACATCTGTTTGACGTCATCAAATCGCAAATGTTACAACAATTGTAAAAAAAGTTAAGGCGTCTTATCCAATAAGGCTTGAAACCTAGGTTCGTTTTTTAAAACATCAAATTTAATATCCTGTTTCAACCCCCAAAAGAAAAGCCCCTGTCCCCCAACCTCATAATCTTTTTCCAACCAGGTCAAGGCATTTTCAACATCCCCTAGCCCCATATAAATAGTAGCAATCATATAAGGTGGCACATATACCAACTCACTTTTATTGAGTTGATATTCCAATATTCTTCTAGCCTTTTCATGGTTACCCACCATACCATAACAATACCCTAGCATCCAATTGGTATTAGATGCTACACTACGTGCCGTATAAAGATCTATAGCCTCTTGAAATTTCCCTAAACCAGAAAGATTAGAAGCCTTCATCCAGACTAGCATATTGTCTTTGGGAAACACCTTTAGCGCCTCGTCCATCTTATCTATAGCCTTTTGGAATTCCCTTAAATAATAATAAGTTTGCCCCATATCCCCAATATATTTAGGAGAAAGCGGATCAAGTTTCAGTACCTTGTTAAAGTTTTCCTCCATTAGCTCCAAATTACCCTCAAAGGTGTAAATCCAAGCAAGCTTATTATAAGCCCCAACATAACTGGGATTAATCTCAATAGCCTTTTTTAAATAAAGAATAGCCGTTTCTTTATCATACTTATAATAACTAATCGCTCCCAAAGCCCCAAAAGTTCCACCATCATTTGCATTAATCGCCAAAGCCTTTAAAGCGGGCTTAGATGCCAATTCCAACATCTTCTTTGGCGATTCCCGCCCCCAAAAAATATATTCCAGATACGTTTCAGCTACGCCCACATAAGCCCTACAGAAATTAGGATCCAATTCTATCGCCCTTTTAAATAAATCCTCAGCTTTCTTTAGCTCTTCCACCTTACCACCTCCCCGATGCAAAAACATTTGCGCCTCCTTAAAAACCGTATAAGCTTCGGGGTTATTTGTAGGCTCATTGCTTAAACGCGATTCCTCCGTATCACTCAAGGTTATTTGCAAAGCATTGGCGATATCCCTGGAAACATCACTCTGTATTTTAAATATTTGCACCAAATTATTATCGTAGTTATCAGCCCAAAGATTCTTGTCATTAGAAGCATCAACCAGATTGGCATTAATACGTACCTGATTATTATTAACCCGAACACTACCCTCCAAAATATAATTAACATCCAATTCTTTGGCTATTTGCCGAATTGATTTTTCGGTGTTCTTATAGTGCATTGCCGAAGCCCTGGAAATAACCTGCAAGTGTTGAATTTTAGAAAGGTGCGTAATGATGTCTTCCGTAATACCATCGGTAAACACATCAGAGTCATCATCATAATTCATATTGTCAAAAGGCAAAACAGCTATAGACAAATCTTTCAATGTGTCATTATTCCCATCACCATTTCTGTTTATAAGTAATGTAACTATAAACCCAAGGAGAATTAGCAATACAATAGCAGCCTTTCGTTTAAAATTTTTAAAGGACTTCCCTATGCGTTCTTTGGTTTTCCCATTAATCTCAGACAATTCAGGCACTACTATCCCCTCATTAGCAATAGCAAACACAGGCATGGTCTGATTCACATTTTTAAACTCAAAAACATCCAGATACTTAGTTTCAATATCATTTTGGTTCCTTAAATCATCATTTACTTTATCGGATATTAAAATACTGCCAGCAACAGCCAACGACTCAATTCGAGATGCAATATTAACAGCATCCCCAATAATATCCGTTTCAGTTCTTATTATATCCCCAAGATGCACACCTATCCTAACCGGGATTGAAGGTTCCTCCTGAAAAGCACGTTGCATTTCAATAGCACAGACAATAGCATCTATGGAGCTTTTAAAAATACTAAGCGTACCATCTCCATAATACTGTATAAGTTCGCCCCTACATTTGCCCGTGGCAGTATTAAATATATCCCGATGCTTTTTACGTATAGACAACGCTTGCAATTCGTCTTTTTGCATTAAGGCTGTATACCCCTCAATATCTGTAAACATAATTGCAACAAGCTGTCGGTTTCGTGCCATTTTAAGTTAGGATAAAATGAAATTCACACTAATTTAAAACAATTAAATTAAAAATGTTAAACATTTTGATATTAGTTAACTACCAGTCAACTATATAATAATTCTTTATATTTATACAGGAAACAACTTTTCGGTTAAATCAAACCCATGGCCAACAGTAACAAAAATAGCATTTCACAATTCCTTAGCACCATTCCTTTTTTCTCTGAAATTTCCAATGCGTCCTTAGAGCACTTATGCGACGTTTTACATACCGAAACCTTTTTAAAGAACGAAACGGTTTTTAGAAAAGATGACGTAGGACACGCCATGTATGTTATCCTAAACGGTGAAGTGAAAGTACATGAAAACCAATATATTTATGGGCATTTAAAAACTGGCGATTGTTTTGGGGAATACGCTTTAATAGACAACCAAACCCGATCTGCTTCCATTACCGCGACCCAAAAAACAGACGTTTTAAAAATTGACAGACATAGCTTTCTCGATCTAATGAAAACCGATAGCGGTTTTGCCCAAGGCATTTTAGCTGTAATGATAAAACGCCATAGAGAACTAGATAACATTCAGGAGCATTTGGCCTCTTCCAACAAAGCAATTGAAATTGCCAATAGTAAAATGAGCGGCCTAATTAACGGTGCTATGGATGCCATTATTATGTTTGACAGTAATTTTAAAATTTTGCTTACCAATACCTCTGCCAATACATTGTTGGAAAACCAAGACCCCTTGCAACGCAACGTCTTGTTCTTTTTTGACGATAATAGTGCCGAATTGATAGAATCACTGGTAAAGACCAATTTAAACAACAACACAAAATCCTTTAACAAATACCTACCAGACGTTGTTAAGGTTATTGGTTCCAATACAACCGAAACCCTAAACGAAGGCACCATTAGCAAATACAGTACAGACGAAGGTGCTTTTTACACACTCATCCTAAGAAATATTGAAGAGCGATTAATTGCAGAGGACACAATAAACTTACTAACCAAGCAAACCGAATATTTAGAAGAAGAAATCCAAGAACTTACAAGCAACTACGGCATCATTACCGAAGACATGAGCATGAAGCAGGTACTAAACCAAATCCACCAAGTTGCAAAGACCGACGCTACCGTATTAATATATGGCGAAACTGGTACCGGAAAAGAACTTGTGGCCAGGGCCATTCATAAAGAAAGCAATCGCAATGACAAACCTTTAATTCGGATTAACTGCGGAGCTATTCCTGCCAATCTAATTGAAAGCGAACTTTTTGGTCACGAAAAGGGCGCCTTTACAGGAGCCACTACAAGCAGAAAAGGCCGTTTTTTACTCGCAGATAAAGGCACTATCTTTTTAGATGAAATAGGCGAATTACCCATTGCGTTGCAGCCCAAACTTCTGCGTATCATTCAAGAAGGAGAATTCGATCCTGTTGGTAGTTCACAAACCATTAAAGTAGATGTTCGCATTATTGCTGCTACCCACCGAAACCTTCTTGAATTTTCTAAAGCAGGAAAATTTAGGGAAGACCTGTATTACCGTTTAAATGTTTTCCCTATTGAAGTCCCTCCGCTTCGCAAACGCGGTAACGACATTTATATAATAGCCACAGAAATGCTCTCCCAGTTTTCTAAAAAATTAAACAAACCTATTGTTAACCTATCAGAAGCCGATAAAACATTATTAACAACATACACTTGGCCAGGTAACGTACGTGAACTCCAAAACTTAATAGAACGCGCCGTTATTATATCCCAAAATGGCTCTTCCAATTGGCAAGCCATTGTTCCTACAAACAATAACCTTCCAAAAGAAACCACAAAAATCCCTGAAAAGATCCTAACAGCCAAAGAATTAAGCGTTCTAGAAAAAGAAAACATATTAAAAGCACTCAAACTTACCAAATGGAAGATATCTGGCAAACACGGTGCAGCAGCTTTGTTACAAATCCCCCCAACCACACTCGCTTCCAAAATAAAAGCATTGGGAATTGAACGCCCTATTTAATCAAAAAGAACCATTCAAGGCACTGCCTCGGGAATAGTTCGTTATAAGAAATGCTTTATTACCAAAATACATACTAAGAACTAACGAGATATCGTCATTAATGCAACGATATTTCGTTATATTATGAATATTCGTTATTATAAACAAACAACAATTCACTCGTAACTGACTGATTAATAGTGGAATAAATAGTTTGGCACGCCAAATGCATTTCATATACCAAACAAAATCAAAACCATTTAATAATTTAAATTTTAGAAAACATGATCACATCAACAAATGTAAAAAACGGCGTAAACGTAGACCAATTAGTAGAAACTATTGAAGCCGTACAACAAAACCCAGAACTGGCAAAATTTGAATTCCGCTCCAAAAACAATTGGATAGATGGCGGTCATTGTGTATCCAGCATTAAAAGTTTTTATGGTGTTGGACAAGAAGACACAACACGTCAAGAAACCTTTACAATGGAGTGCGACCACCCTAACGTATTATTAGGTAACGACAAAGCACCAACACCTCCCGAAGTTGTATTACACGCCTTAGGCTCCTGTTTAACAGCAGCAATGACATACCATGCAGCAGCTCACGGTATCGATATAGAAGGTGCTGAGTCTACACTGGAAGGCGGTATAGACCTACAAGGCTTCTTAGGACTAGATCCAGAAATCCGAAAAGGCTTTGACGGTATCAAATTTAAACTAAAAGTAAAATCGGATGCCACCATAGAACAATTAAAAAATTTAGCCAAGTTTTCACCTGTATTCGACATGATTACCAACCCAACACCAGTTTCCATTGAAATTGTTAAGTAACCCAACCCTAAAGGGGATGCCTAAAGAACCTTTTTTAGACATCCCCTTCTTATCTATCCTCTTATAGCCTCCTAGTATCAAAGAAAATGAAAACGCCAACATACAACATTCTTAATGCCAACCAAGCTGTAGCGCACATAGCCTACAAAACCAACGAGGTATTCCCTATATACCCCATCACCCCTGCATCCGAAATGGCTGAGTTGGTTGAACAATGGGCAGCCAAAAACAAAACCAATAGCTTCGGACATACCCCAACAGTATTTCAAATGCAAAGCGAGGCAGGTGTAGCAGGTGCCATGCACGGAGCTTTACAAACTGGCGCCCTATCCAGCACTTTTACAGCTTCACAAGGCCTTTTATTAATGTTGTCAAATATGTTTAAAATTGCGGGCGGACTTACCCCAAACGTTATTCACGTCGCTACACGTAGCATTGCCACACATGCACTTTCCGTTTTTGGCGATCATAGCGATGTTATGGCTGTACGTCAATCCGGCTACGCCATACTGGCTAGTGCATCCGTTCAGGAAGCACAAGATTTAGCATTAATAGCACAAACAACCAGCTTACAGTCAAAAATACCATTCGTACATTTCTTTGATGGCTTTAGAACCTCCCACGAGTTAACCAAAATTAAAACCATTAGCGATGCTACAATTGCCTTTATGTTAGACCATAAAGCAATTAAGCTTCACCAAAATAGAGCTTTAACCCCAGAAGCTCCCGTACTAAAAGGGAGTTCACAAGGCCCCGATGTATTTTTTCAAAGCAGAGAAGCCTCTAATTCATTTTACAATAGCTGTCCAGATAACCTTCAAAAAAATATGGACACCTTTGCTACCTTAACCGGAAGACCATACCACATCTTTGAATATATTGGATCCCCAAATGCCGAACATATTATCATTTCCATGGGATCATCCACAGAAACCATTGAAACAACCATAAAACATCTTAATAAAACAGGAGAAAAACTAGGACTAATCAAAGTTCGGTTATTCAGACCCTTTAGCACAAAACACCTGCTTAACGCCCTGCCAAAAACCTGTAAAAGCATTGCCGTACTGGACAGAACCAAGGAACCAGGCGCCACTGGCGAACCCCTGTACTTAGATGTATTACAAGCCATCTCTAACGCTTTTCAAAATAAAAAGCTAAAACAATACCCAAAAATTGTTGGAGGTCGTTACGGTTTATCATCCAAAGCTTTCACCCCAGCCATGGTCTATGCCATTTTTAAAAACCTAAAACAAGAACAACCAAAAAACAACTTTACAATTGGCATCCAAGACGATGTTACCAATTTAAGCCTAGACTACCCTGAAAACTTTACCCTACCCCAAAACCATTACCAAGCCATCTTTATTCAAAACAAAAACAAATCCGCAACCCAACAATTTGAAACAGCACTAAAACTAATAGGAAAAAACAAATTTGTTCAAGGCTATACAGAATGCAACTATAAAAAATCCAATACCGAGCAAATAACCCACCTTCGAATTAGCAATACCCCTATAAAAGCACCCTACCTAATCGATCAAGCAGATTTCATTGCCTGCGAAAACAAACACCTAGCCCTAAAGGACAACACCCTTAAAGTTTTAAAAAACAAAAGCACCCTTTTAATAAACACAAACCTTAACCCCAAAACATTCTGGGAAACCATTCCCCAACACAAACAACAACACCTTTTAGAAAAGGACATTACAATTTACATCGTAGATTTTGAAAAACTAGCAACAAGTTTCCCTATCAATGATACAAATATTGCCAGATTGTTCGCCTGCTTTTTTGCCATAAATAAAAATTTCGTTCACACCCCAGAACTCAATGAACTACATAGACACATCATTCCTGTTAACTCGTTACACAGCAATGAAACAACCACCAAAGAAATTGCTAACGACCCCGAATTCTCAAATACACTACTTGGAAAGCTGCTAAACGATAATGGCAATACCATTCCCGTAAGTATGTTGCCCCCAGATGGAACATACCCTACCAATACATCAAAATACAACCCCATTCGGCAAGAAAATTATATGCCAGATTGGAATCCAGATGCCTGCATACAATGTGGAGCCTGTAGCTTGGCCTGTCCGCAAGGTAGCCTAAGAATAAAAGTTTTCGACAATACCCATCTGGATAACGCCCCGGCAGATTTTAAGACTGCACAAACTTTAGAATCCAACTGGAAATCCGATCTTACCAATTACAGCATCCATATTAACCCCCAACAATGCAATAGCTGTAACCATTGCGTAGACGCTTGCCCTGTAAAAGCATTAAAGCTTGTAAAAAAAGAATCGGTTGCCACAACAGCACAAGAACACTGGAATCACTTTAAGCACATTCCCGAACTAGACAGAACCATAATTGACAACACAAAATTGAGTCAGCAACAATTACAAGAACCCTTATTTAAATACGCAACAGGCGTTGTGGGATGCGGCGAAGCACCCTACCTAAAATTAATGTCACAACTCTTTGGAGACCGTTTACTAATTGCCAATGCAACAGGAGCCAGCTCCATTTTTGGAGGCGCCTTACCAACCACCTCATGGGCAAAAAATAAAGACGGTCGCGGGCCAGCCTGGTCCAATTCCCTCTTTGAAGACAATGCCGAATTTGGTTTAGGCTACCGACTAACCTTAGACCAAAAAGAAAAACAAGCAAGACAGCTTTTGGAATCACTTATTCCTTATCTGGACTTCGAACTCGTTTATAAAATCCTAAACGCTAAACAGAATACAGAACAGGAAATTACCGAGCAACGCTCAAGGATTACACTTTTAAAACAGGCATTAAAAGCCATACCATCATCAGAATCAGAACAATTACAAAATATAGCAGACACCCTGGTCAAAAAAAGCGTTTGGATTGTTGGCGGTGACGGCTGGGCCTACGATATTGGCTTTGGAGGCTTAGACCATGTACTCGCTTCCCAAAAAAATGTAAACATCCTGGTTTTAGACAATGAAGTTTACGACAATACCGGTGGACAAGCATCGAAAGCAACCCCCTATGGCGCCCAAGCTGCTTTTGCATACGACGGTAAACAAAAACAGAAAAAAGACCTCGGCCTACTGGCAATGCAATACAAAAACGTATATGTGGCATCCGTAGCCATTGGTGCCGACAAAGAACAAACCTTAAAAGCGTTTAATGAAGCCGAGAGCCATGAAGGCCCTTCCATTATCATAGCGTATTGCCATAGCACATCCCACGGTATCGACATGAAATCCCCTAGCCAATACCATCAGGCTGCAGTAAGATCAGGACAATGGCTACTATACAGGAACGATCCCAGAAAACAAAAAGCGTTGCAACTCGATTCGAAAAGACCAGATATGAAAATTGAAAACTATCTGAAAATGGAACAACGATTTTTTAAACTTTTAAACAATAAACAAAACATATTCCCTAACTTGATAACAGAATGCCAAAACACTATCAACAAAAAGTATAGTACCTACTTAAAGTTAGCCTCCCTGCCTCGATTTACCAGTGCAAAACTACTTCAAAACGAACGCATTTTAAAACAATTAACCATTACAAAGTAAAACAGATACTAACCTAAATATAAAACGGTGAAAACACAAGACTTTAATTTCGACACAGACACCATTGCCCACTCCTATGACACAGTTCTCGTTCCCATTCTTTTTAAAAACTGGGCAGAACAACTAATAAAAGATCTGGAACCGTGGCACAACCAAACTGTTATAGACTTAGCAACAGGTACCGGCGTAATAACCAACACGCTACAGCAACAATATAAACACCTAAATATATATGCCGTAGACATTAACAGTAAAATGCTAAACATTGCCAAAAAACACTGTGCCAATGCAAAAGCAAAAATAACCTTTATAGAATCTAACGTTGAGACCATGGACATTCCCGATAATTCAGCCGATATTGTGATTTGTCAGCAAGGGTTCCAATTTTTTCCCAACAAACTCATAGCAGCAAAGAAGATTAAAAATGTTTTAAAACCAGGTGGAAAAGTGGTCATAAGCACATGGAAACCCGTAGAAGAATGTCAGTTCTTTGGAGCCATATGCCAAAGCCTTGAAGCAATGAACGAACATGATATTTCCAACGCAATGCGCCTTCCTTTCGATTTCATGCCTGCCAATGCTTTAAAACAGCCATTTACCGAAGCAGGCTTTAATATGGTTAACCTTACCGAGCAGCAAATGGATCTCTTGGTTCCCAATGGCATACCACAAGCCATAGAACTTGCCAATGCTACCCCTATCGGACCGCAATTAAAGACCTTTTCAACCGAAAAAAGCACTATCTTTAAAAACAACCTTATAAAACAACTCAAAACCATCAGCAAGCACGACAAGCACTTAGGGCACATGACCTCATTAATACTCACAGCACATAAACCCATGTGATGATGCCCCCATAACAATATCAGCAATACCAATAATAATATAATTTCATGTCAATAACTTTAAGAATCAAACTACTTTTTTTGTAACTTTAGATTATCGATTTATCACATAGAACTACTTTTCCACCTCCTATCTACTATTTTCTGGGTACAATCTGCTAGGTTTTGACTCCCCCTTATTTCCCATTGCTTTACTACTGCTTGATTATAAATAATGACAAAAAAACGAGCATACCCATTCCATAAATTAACGAGTGTTTTATTAACCTGTTTTGGAGGCATTTTTGTACTTGCCGCACTTGTTACACTATTATTTTTTGATGCCCTACCAAAAGATCTCATGACAAACGCCAGCGATATTCCCGATGTATATTATATGAACTATGACGTTTCGGCATTGGACAATTCCGAAACCAACACCTCCATAAAGTATGGCTATGAGCTATTCATCAACACCCCTAAATATATTGGCCCGGAAAATGGCAACCAAAACATGGCCTATGCAGGAAACAAGTTGGCATGTAAAAACTGCCACCTCCACAACGGCACAAAGCCATATTCTGCACCACTAATAGGCATTATTCAACGCTTCCCCCAGTTTCGGGGTCGGGAAAATAAAATAGGCACTATCCAAGAACGTATTAACGGTTGCATGGAACGCAGCATGAACGGTCATATATTACCTGTTGACGGCAAGGAAATAAAAGCCCTAGTAGCTTATTTGGAATGGTTAAGTCGTTATGCCCCTAAAGATGGTAATATTGAAGGCAAAGGCTTTTTAAAAATCGATGTTCCCAACCGGGCAGTAAATCCCGAAAAAGGAAAACAAATATTCCAAACACACTGCATCGTTTGCCACGGAAAAGACGGTCAAGGCGTTATGGCTTCCAATGGCTTTTCCTATGAGTATCCTCCCCTTTGGGGCTCCAACTCATTTAACAATGGTGCCGGAATGACCCGGGTAATCACAGCCGCTCAATTCATTAAAGGCAACATGCCCTTTGGCACAACCTACAGCGCACCCGTTTTAACAGATGAAGAAGCCTACGACGTAGCCGGTTATATAAACATGCAACAACGCCCCGAAAAGTTAAATCTGGAAAAAGACTTCCCCGACATCAAAAAGAAACCCGTTTCGACACCCTACCCACCATATGCCGACCCCTTCTCCGTTGAGCAACACAAAAAAGGTCCCTTTCAACCCATTATAAAGTTTTACAAAGATTCATTTAACATTACTAAAACCAAATAATTATGACAACAACGAACACAAATTCAAGACGGCAGTTTCTAGGAGCCTTAGCACTTGGTGCCACTGCCAGCACAATCTCAGTACTTACAAACCCCATGTACGCAGACATACCTACTACAGATTCCAACAAAATGGCAGAAGCCGAAAACTGGTTTAAAAAGATTAAAGGCAAGCACCGTATTGTTTACGATGGATCCACACCACACAGTGGCTTTCCCGTTATATGGAACTGGGCCTTTTACTTATCGAACAACGGGACAGGAACATCAGACGAGCAAATGACAGCCGTTACAGTACTACGACACAAAGCCATACCCATTGCTTTTAACGACCAGCTTTGGGAAAAATACCCGCTGGGAGAAGTATTTAATATGAACCAGGCTTCGGGCGAACCCTATAAGCGCAATCCCTATTACGAACCCCAGGAAGGCGATTTCCCTTTACCACAAATTGAAGGCGTTAAACGTATGCAAGAGCGCGGTGCCTTGTTCTGCGTTTGCGATCTGGCCACCAAAGTATACAGTAATGCCGTTGCCACAAAAATGAATCTGGATCCCAAAGCCGTTTACGAAGAATGGGTTAACGGCGTACTACCCGGTATACAATTAGTACCATCCGGCGTATGGGCACTCGGAAGAGCACAAGAACACGGCTGCGGTTATATTTTCGCTGGCGAATAATTGAACTTTAAATCGAAAAAAATGAAAACATTTTTAAATCTAATACTGTCCTGCTTTATGGCACTGGCAGTTTACGCACAAGAAAAACCGGTAAAGATCGTATTCGATGTTACCAGCAGCGACAATGCTGTACATAAATCGACTATAAGGCATGTAAAAGCCATGTCCAATGCCTACCCCGACTCAAAATTCGAAGTCGTTATGTATAGCGGTGCCATGGAGATGGTACTTAAGGACAAATCGGTAGTAGCCGAAGACCTGGCCATGCTCGCCAAAAAAGACAACATCGATTTTGTGATCTGCGAGGGCACCATGAAACGCCATAAAACAGATGCTTCACAACTTATTGAAGGCGTTAGGAGCGTGCCCGATGGCATTCTGGAAATTGTTAACAAACAAAAAGAAGGCTGGGGCTATATAAAAGAAGGCAAATAACCCGCTTAACTTCACAACACTTCAAAACAAAAAACCGCAAGATGCGGTTTTTTGTTGTTTTTAGACTACTCTCAAAGTAACGCCATGATGATATAGATCCTTTTCAACAATTTGGTGTTTATTATTTTTTATGAAAATTATTTACATACCGTAAGTATTGTTTTATATTTGGTTGTGTTTATGCAAACAAACGAAGAAGTAAATGCAATATGCGTTTATTAGGAGTTGTACACTATTTATCCAACCAAAGACCATTTAAGTATAATATGGAGTTGACCATCAACAAAGAAGAGTTCAAATACGCACTATCAGAATTTGGGAAAGGAGAAATATTCGAAGAATTTGCTCATTCCTTTTTAAGCCAAGTCATAGGTGATGAATTTATTCCTGTTGGTGGAACCAAAGACAGAGGAATCGACGGAAGTTTAAGATTATATTCAAGGGCTACTTACCCAACTTTCATTTATCAAATTTCAACTGAATTAGGATACGAACAAAAAATACAAGGCTCGATTGAAAAACTAAACAAAAATGGAGTTAAAACTGACCGTTTAATTTACGTTACAGGCAGAAAGATTAACCAAAAAAACAAAATTGAGGACAACTTTTTTGCCAAAAATAATATTACTCTAACAATATTTGATGTAGAATGGTTTGCTAGTAATGTCACGAATGACGAAAGATTAATTCTTTTATATAACTCTTACATAGAGAGTAACATTCACCAATTTAGAAAACCCCAAAAAGAATATATAGTCGGAAATTACATAAAAGACCCAAGACTTTATGTCTTTATGCGTCAGCAATTCAACACAAAAAACAATGATGAAGAAATAGAAAAAAAACTTGCTGATAGTTTAATACTCTATGCGTTAGAAGGAACTGCATCTGAAGCAAAAACATTTAAAAATTTAGAACAAATAAAACAAGATGTAGCCCAATATGTAAAGTTTAATCCAAAATCTGTTTATACTACAATAGAAAAACAATTAGATGTACTTTCTTCTAAACCAAACCAGCAAATAAATTATCATTCAAAAGAAGATGCTTATTGTCTACCATATCAGACACGACTTATACTTAACGAACGAGATATTGAAGAAACCCACATACATAGCTCTTTTAAAGAGCAAACTCTAGAGCAACTAAAGAAATATTTAAAAGATGTTAATGTTAAGGCAACTAATGTTCTTTCATTAATCGAATCCACAGTCCATAAAATATACCATAAGCAAGGAATCGAATTTTCTTCATTCATCATTGATGGTCAAAGCAGAGAGATTTTGGAAGTTGCTTTACCTGAAATAGTTGGACAAGTAGTTGATGAGAGTCATATAAAAATGAAGAATAAAGAGAGCGTAAAAAAAGCCCTTCTTATGACAATTCGTAACATAGCATATAATGGCACTACTGAACAAAACGAATATTTAAAGAGGCTTTCATATACCTATAATATGATGTTTATGCTACGTTGGGATCCACATTTAGCTAGTGCTTTCCAAAAACTCGCTTCTCAATTAAAAATTTATGTCGGTACTTCAATTTTAATTCCTGCAATATCAGAAATAGATTTAGAACCTTCAAAAAGACGTTACTGGAGTCTACTTGAAGGTGCTCACATAGCCGGAGTTCAATTAACAATAAATGAAACTATTTTAAACGAATTGGTTAATCATTTTGGTATGATTAGACATAAGTATAAAACACAATATAAAAATGTTGAAGAATTCTACCTAGAAAGTGAAATCAATACAATGTATGTGGATGAGATATTAATAAGAGCATATTTCTATTCAAAAAGTAGAGGAAATGTTCAAAAGTTTAATGACTTCATAGACAATTTTGCTCATCCAAATTTATACAATGCTCATCGGGATTTAAAAGAGTTTTTACACGATGAATTCCACATCGAATATGAAAATACATCAGAAATTGAAAAGAAAATTGATGATAAAGATTTGAGTTTATTGACTGAAAAATTAACTGAAATGAAAAACTCAAAGGAGCGTGCTGCTACAGATGCAAGCTTAATGCTTATGGTATATAAGCAAAGAGAAATTAATAAAGAAGAAGATAGAAAAAGTGTTTTTGGTTATAAAACTTGGTGGCTTTCAAAAGATATTTATACCTATAAAGCCATTCAAGATGTATTTAATACACGTTACACTGTAAATTGCTATATGCGTTCCGATTTTCTTTTTAATTACATCGCAATGGCACCAAAGAAAAAAGAAATAGACAATATGTTTAAAGAAGTTTTTCCTAGTTTATTAGGTATTAATTTAACGTGAATAATGTTTAAGCAGCCCATAAAGATAGTTGGTTTGTTTCAACAGGCGTAATATTTAGCGATGGTTTCTTGGGGAAGAAGCAGTAAGCTGTTAGGCCAGCGATTAAGTTCACCAAAAAGCCTTTTACCGATCGATGCCTTGTGTGCTCTATCTTGCATATATTTTTGAGCTCATCGTTAACGGATTCGACCAAAGCCCTTTTTCGCAGTAGTATAGCATCGATATCCGATAGGTTTTGCTGCTTCATATTCTTTCTCACTTTTGTAATGAGCTGGATGCCATCCTGAAAGAGCAGTTCCGCCAGAGCCTTTGAGATATAGCCCTTATCACCAAAGAGTTTGCCGAAGACCTCCTTGGTCATAGCTGTCATTAGCTCAATGTTTCTGTCATCAACGTTTCCCTTAGTGAGATAGAAAGATAACAGTTCTCCTTTATCGTTAATGATCAAATGCAGCTTAAACCCAAAGAACCAGCCCATCGTGGACTTTCCCTTTGCGGCAATGCCCTTGAATACACGATGTTGCTTCTCACGCTTGGCATGGCATACGCGCAATAAGGTGGAGTCGATATAGTTTATGCCTCTGGACTTGCCCAGGCCGCGATATTTCAGGTACAGCATCAAGGGCAACAAAATGCGGTCTTGCCTAGCATTGAACCGTTCATAGCTTATCAAACAAGGAAACAGGTCTGTGAGGTGCCTGCAAACATATTGGTTGTAAAAATGTTTGAAGTGGCTATTTCGGCGTGACCATGCCACGTATTTCGGTCAAACAGTGCCACTTTGAGAGATCCTGCAATGATA
>NZ_BAABCY010000006.1:0-86755 GCF_039539345.1 Snuella lapsa
AGTTTTTATGTTTCGCAACACAAATTTCTAAAACCCCTATTTTTCCTCAAAAAAAAGTCAAGATGACTTCATTAAATAGCTATAAGTATATTTCTTAGAATTACTTGCTTTTACCAAATTAGATTTAACCTTTCTATTTAAGCTCCCATAGGTTTCTTCTAAATATTTTAAATACATGCTTAGTTGATTCTTTGTCATATAACCTATATATTCCGACACTATTTCTACTGCAATTGAATTTGCATCTTTTAATCTTTTAATCAAAAGGGTTCTGGAATTAATATCTATATAGGGGAATGCACTATAAAAC
This sequence comes from Snuella lapsa, assembly GCF_039539345.1. Classification (NCBI taxonomy): domain Bacteria; kingdom Pseudomonadati; phylum Bacteroidota; class Flavobacteriia; order Flavobacteriales; family Flavobacteriaceae; genus Snuella; species Snuella lapsa. Next base: position 311 of record NZ_BAABCY010000006.1, read on the forward strand.
AGATTTGTTGTTTTTTGGTCAGATAAAACATCAGTTGGTATCTTTTTTAAAATATAAGTTTTCGTTAAAGCATCTGTTGATTTAAATATCTCGGCAATCTGTTTTGAATGTTCTTTAAATTCTGTTTTATTTAATTGTTTCAAAGCATAAATTTGATAATCTCTGTAGGGCGCATACAAAAAGTATGCATTTAGAGCAGCAGAATGAATCGATTGCAAATATGCTTTCATTTTTTCTTTAGCCTCTCCATGTACAATGTGCCACAAGGTATAGCATGAATACAAGCCCCCTTTAACGACCGATTCCTTTATTTCCTTTTTGGTTGCTCCAGAAATCCCATCAAGATCTTTTGAATCTATATAAGAAGGAGAAACAGGTATTTTATCTATTAAATCAGTTATTTTTCTTCTTTTAAGAATAGAATTTTCATCTAATAATAGTTTATGAAGTTTTGCATAGTCTTCTTTTTCAAAAGCATCATGTTCGAACTTAGTAAGAGGAAGTTCTGGGTGTATACCGTAACCTACATAATTGCCTAGTAAATTCCAATAAACTTTAATATTGGCCAATTTGCACTCACCATCAGCACATACTGAAGTTTCTATGTCTGAGAAAAATAACCTAGGCTCTCCTTGACTGTTAGATAATAACCTAACATCATGACTTATTTGAGTATTATAAGAAGTATCTAAATGTTTTGCTGCAAATTTAAAAATGGGCTCATCCTTCGTAATGTCTTCCAATTCATTGGTCATGCTAAAAAACATGGGGTCGTAATCAGTTTTTTGATTTTGAAATCCCATGAAAATAAAAAAAGGAACTATGAACACTAAAGACTTATACATTATTATTGCTGCTTTTCTATTAAATTCAGATATTCTTTAAGATGTTTGGTATAAACTTCTCTTGGATTTACATGATACTTATTACATATAGCGGCTGCAAATCCTACCGCCGCACCCATTTGTCCGGTTGTTAGCATTACCCTAGGCCCTCCTAAGCCTATATGAGAGCAACTAAAATTTCGTCCAGCCATGAATAAATTGCCTATATTTTTAGAATATAAACTTCTATAAGGGATATAATATTTTTCCGTTTCATAAAAAATAGCTTCTGAAAGAAAATCCGGTTCCTCACTATCTTTTAAATTTCTTTGGTAATGAACATCTACTTCCCTTACTTCCTCAACCACAGCATCTTTAAACTTTGTATGGTTCTTTACATCATTAAAGGTATAAATGTAGTCTCCTATTAACCTTCTAGATTCTCTTTTCCCCACCAAATAAGACACCCATTGCAATTTATAATTCTTGTTTTCTTCTAATTTTTTCGCATTAGCAAATGATCCAAATATAGCACGCAACATATGGTCTCTTATCTGTTCTGCATCATGAATTTGGTGCAGATCATTTCTTGAAAACTCCCAATACCATTCACCTGCAATAGCTTTATGTCCTTTAGCTATACCTAAAGCCCAAGGTAACTGGGGGAAAGCATGCACTTCATTTGTTTTTTCATTTTGCCAAAGTACAGAGGATCCCATCACAAAATTATCTGCTTCTTCTGGACTCCACAACTCACCCCACTCATCCCAAGCTTCTCCATAGGTACTAGCACTTTCCCTACCATAAGAAAACTCAGCTCCGGCCCAAAAACCAATCCATCCATCACCAGTAGAATCAACAAAACGTGGTGCAGTAAAGCGAATTCGCTCTCCAGTAGCGGTATGTCTTGCATCAACATGTTTTATGATATTATCTTGTGACACAGCATCATAAGCTCTCCAATTTAAAAAGAGATCGATATTTTTAAAGCTCTTAACATTTTTATCGCGTTTTTCCTGGTCATATTTCGCCTTAAATGAACCATTGGGATAGTGCTTAGTATCAATCATTTTTAAGATACGTTCATACTTCCCATAGATACCCAAGGTATGTACTCGTATTTCTTCACTCGCATTGCCCCCTAATACAGGTCTATCGTGAATTAAAGCTACATTTAATCCCTGTTCAGCAGCTGCAATTGCAGCTGCACAACCCGCTAGGCCGCCACCTGTTATCACCAAATCGTATTCTTTTTGCTCTTTTGGAGCTATGGTTTCTCCTAACTTTGCCTTTCTCCACGCATCCAAGTTTGTTTCCGCATCGCTTGGTATTTTTTTTGACGTACTGAAATAGAGAGCGTCGCACCTACCGTTAAATCCTGTCAAATCGGATAGTTGTATGTCGACATCGTTAGATTTTATTTTTACTTTTCCAGCATACTCCCATGACCATCCCGTGGTAACACCTAATGTCTTCTTTAAAGCCTTCCCATTAACAATTATTTTAAATCGTCCAGGAGCTTCCCAATTTCCAGGAACCCAATTTTTAGTTCGAGCCCAAACATGATACGTTCCTTTTTCATTGAATGCTATTCTTGTAGTAGCATTTGCTACTGGAACCCCCATACCATGTGCCATTAAATATGGTGACCCCATTTGCTCAACAAACTGTGGATCTACTACCCACCCCCCTTTATCTATAAAGCTTTCTGCTTCTATCAATAAACTTTGCGCCTTACTATTAAAACATATAAGGTGCAAACCTATAAGCAGTATTAATTTTACTTTATTCATATTACGTCCTTTATTCGTAAACAAACCAAGCTGTTGCTGTACAATCTTTATTTGCTTTTAGTTGTATCCAATGTGCGCTAAATCCATCTGGGAATTTATGTTCTAAAGTTTCCCCAGATTTTAAACTAAACGTTTTGTACTCCACTGGTTCATCTAAATAATGATTGATATGAATAAGTAATGTTATTTCAGCATCCTTATCAACTTTTAATGTTAAGGCCTTCTTATCATAGCCAGTCATTAAATACATATCAGACAACTCATTAGCCTTTACTTTGGAGTTCTTCCATGGACCGCCTTCACCTATTGGTTTGCCAAAACTCCAAATATCATCAATGCCTCCAAACCAAAGACTGGCTTCACCATCTTCAGAGACATAAACATTCTCGGAAGCTTTTGCTTCTCTTTTAACACCACTTAATACCAAAAGACCATTCCATGTATTAAAATCGGAGATTTGTTTGCCATGGGTCGAGACCGGGCGCATCATTTTATATCGTGGTTCCTGTCCCACTTTAAATAAAGGTAACTCGTAAAAAGTACCTCCTATATTGGCTAATTCACGTTCAGATTCAACTTCACGTACTACCCTTGCAGTACCAGAAGGCATGATTTTAGAATAATTTCCATTGTCTTTTGGCAACCTTAATCTATAATTTTTGGCATTAAGTATAATTGACGCATCATCCTCAGACCAAATATTTTTCATCTTCAACGCTTCGGCAGCTGTACTATCCGTTATATTTTCAATAAAATTAAAATTGAATTTAGTAAATTCAAGCTCTTTTGTCTTATTAAATTGACCATTTTCAATTGTTCCGTTATAAACGCTTAAATTGAAATTGGTTTTATTAGTATAGAGCTTGGCATGATTTACCTTTCCTGAATAATCTATATCAGCTAAAGCTGAAAATAATTCCTTCCCTTCTGAAGCATCTTTTAAATTTGAATCTGTTAAATGAACTGAGGCCGTTACTTTTGATGATGTCTCAGGAATCAACCTTAACCATTCTGCCTTCAAAGATGTATCGAAAATGTAATAGTTGTAGTTTCCAGCTTCTAGATCTATATCTTTAAGCTTGGTCCAATTATTATCTCCATTTATATCAATTTCCATGGTAATTTTAACAGGTTTATCTGTATGATTTTTAAAATGAACTATTCTGTTATCAAACCCTGATATTAAAAATTGGTCTGAAAGTTTATTTGCAGAAACCTCTTCTTTTAACCAAATGGCTCCATACCCCGATGCTGGCCCCCAATTAGATAGTTGTTCATAACTACCAAACCATAAATTTGATTGTGGTTGTCCTGCTAAAGGATTTCCTTGGATACTTGTCTCATCTGTGGCCAAAACAATTTGACCGTTCCAGTTTACAAAATCTGGGATGTATCGTAAATGTGAACCCATGGGCTTAATCCCTGCCGTATTGGCTGCTGAAAATGTCTCTGGAAAATCAAAGAACATACCATGCATATCCATCATCATTTTACCATTCCCAACTGATCTTATACGTGGCCATTCTGTAAACCAACCATGTGGCGGATCGTTATTATATGTGGCTTTAGGCAATAAATAGGTACACCATTCTCCTTGATCTAACACTTTTAGTCTAACTGATTTATTATCCCATCCCATTGCCCAAAGAGGCGATTGATCATTGGGGATGGCATAAATACCATGCTTGGTGGTTATATCGGTATATTGTCTTCTTTCTACAACTTTAAAATTGTCTCCGTCAAATTCTGCCAAAATACCCAAGTTTTCAGGCCCAAAAACATTATCTTTTTCAATCTTCCAACTATCCATCCACTTGTAGTGCTCACTTTCCCAATCGTCGTTATCGTGGGTAACACGCCCCTCACTGGCGTGCTCTCCGTTATTGGCTAGAACCAGTTTTCCTTGACTGGTGTATCCTCCTTTACCATGCCAACCTGGTAAGGGGTCCTGAAATAATTTATTGACTTTCAGTGTATGTACATTAACTTCATAGAGCATGCCTTCCATATCATAATAATACACCATGTTCCCAGGATCTTTTAAATGGCGGGCAATAGCAGTTAGTCGTCCCTCCATATCCTTGATCGGGATCACCCTCACATTCCCCGTACTATCAATAACATAAGGACCAATTAATAGCTGATTGGATTCCTTATGTACCATCCGTGCTGCCGGTGTGCCTCCTATACTCCCCTCAAAGATCTGCATGTTCTTATCCTGATCTATAATATAAAGCTTATGCTCACTGCCCTTAGGCCGATGAGCTGCATAGTTAATCATATAGAGTTTACCATTCCATTCTGCCAAGGCGCCGATACCACATTCATTTCCAAGTTTATAGATACCATTGGCTCTGCCATGTGCATAAGTGGTTAGGTGGGGATAAATTCCGCTAATTTCCCTGTTACCAGAAACATTTGTTATCTCACCATTCTTAACAGCAAACTTTGCTGTTTCCACATTGTTTTGTTCAACCTGCGCTTTCTTTAAATTACACGCGGCAACTAATAGGGCTAAGCATAGTGGTTGTACTACCTTAAAAATTTGTTTTCTCATTTGTTTATTTTATTATTTTAACAACCAAAGACATTCTCTCTGCAAGCATATTAAACTATAACTGTATTTTAAAAAATCCCCGAAAATCGATTCCTCGGGGACTTTCACAAACTAAATTTGATTAACTCAAAAACATCTAACTAAAAATTATTAATATCCATCGTTTTGACCTAAATTTGAATTTAAAAGCACATCGGCTGAAGGTATCGGCCACAGGTATTGGTGGATTGGAAAATTTATTTCATTTAAAGTTCTGGCTAAACCTGCTTCTACCAAAGGATCGAAATCGGCTATACCATCTTCATCAATTTCTGGTGTCATACCCCAAAACCACAATCCGGGTTCTACGACATCTTCAACAATACTACCAATATTTGCCATTCCATAAGTCTTTCCTGAAAGCACCTTTTCGGCCAATCGCCAACGAATCAAATCCATATATCTTAGACCTTCGTTGGCAAACTCTGCACGCCTCTCATTTCTTACAATATACCTTAATTCTGCTTGATCTGTTGTTGTAACCGCAGGATTAGAGAAATTTGAATCGGCATAGGCCCTGTCTCTAACTTCATTAATAGCAGTAAGCACACTGCCATCAATCTGATCCAATTCAATTTTTGATTCAGCATACATTAACAGCACATCGGCATACCTCATAATAATATGGTTATTTTCGGCGGTTACAGGTGCTTTCCATGTTTCATCGATAAATTTCTTCCAAAGCAAGCCATTAAATGATGCGAAAGACCTGTTAGTTCTTGTGTCATGATTAAACCTCATTTGCCCCGTACTATAATCGAATACCTCTAATCTCTCTGGATGGGGTGTATATTCTATATTCATAAAATTAGAACCGTCACTCGGGTCTAAGCCATCACCATCTTCCAAAGAACCAAATGGGACAATAGTCGCCAAACATCTTGGGTCTCTATTTTTAAATGGGTTACGAGGATCAAATAAAGGAGATTCATCTATAGGTAAACCATCAACACATTCATAAGATGCCAACAACTCCCATGTAGGTTGCTTTGCTCCCCAACCTCCATGCGTTCTTGGTAGAAAATCTGGCAAATTGTCATTTCTGTTTACACCTAATGCATCACTTCTGGGAATATAAAATATAAGTTCATCAGATGTCTTTGTACCCGAAAGAAATAAATCGCCATAATTAGGATGTAATGCATATTCATTTAAATCCATACAATCTTGTGCAGCCTCTGCTGCAATGGCATGGTCTCCCATATACAAAGCAATTCTAGCTTTCATAGCCATGGCCGCTCCTTTGGTTGCATATTGCAATCCGGAATATGACACAGGAAGGTTTGCTATAGCATTATCGTAATACTCGTAAACTTTTTGCAAAATATCGGCTTTGTTTGTTCTACCAATTTCAAAGGCTTCATCAACCGACAGCGCATCCTCAAAAAAAGGAACATCGCCATAATGTGTAATTAAGTAACTCCAAAAAGAGGCTATAAAAAAGTTGGCTTCTCCTAAAAAGGTCTTGGCCTCATTATCTGTTAAAACCCCATTCTGGTTTTCAATTTGCTTTTTAATTGAAATTAGCCTTGAAATCCCTTTGTATTTATCAGACCATCTTGCTGCTGCCCGACCGTCTTCAGAATTTAAAGTTCCCGCTTTTATAGCATCTAAAGCGTCCCTCCTCTGAAAATCGTCATCAACACCGTTAGAAGATTCATCTTTCACCCATTGAAACAACCTATAACCTTCATTCAACCCTTCCCTAAACTGGATTTTACTGGTAAAGGGCGCAGTAGTAGGGGCATCTAATGGCACCAAATCCAACTCCGTGCAAGAATTTACTATAAGTAGTAGTAGAAACGTTATTTTGTATATATGTTTTTTCATCTCTTTATATTTAAAAATTAGCTTTTAACCCTACAATTATAGATTTCGTTAAGAAATAATCTATCCCTGAAGTTTGTTCTGGATCAACGCCATTAGGAAGTTTATCAAACGTAAATAAATCGTTACCCGTAATGGATAGCCTAAGGTTTGTTAATCCTACTTTCTCTAGGGGGCTATTAGGTAAGGTATACCCCAATGACAGGGTCTTAATTCTTAGGTAGGCTCCATTTTTTAACCAAAAATCTGAAAACCGATAATTATTACCTGCTGATGTCTCAGACAATCTTGGGTACTTTACATTTTGATTAACTTCTGGTGTATTATTAACACTCCAATAACTGCTAGCGTACTCTTTGCTTGGTGTTAACCATGACTCGAGAAATGGACGCACAAAACTTTGGGACAGGTAAAAGTTTTGCTTACCTACACCTTGAAAGACCACCCCTAAATCGAATCCTTTATAAGCCATATTAATTCTTCCGCCATAAATGTATCGAGGCGCAGAGCTTCCTAAGAATGTTCTATCCAAATCGTTGATTATGCCATCTGGCTCACCATCAGGACCACTGATGTCTTTATATTTAACATCTCCAGGGCTCACGGATGCATTGGTAACCGGCGAATTATCTACGTCTTCCTGTGTTTGAAATAGTCCATCTGACTGTAATCCATAAAATTCCCGAAACTCATGTCCCTCTTCTGATAATGTTACCCCACTAAAAAGACGTTTCCCGTTAATATTTCCAATAATGGATTCTGCATCCGAAATATTAAATGAAATGGCATAATCAAAATCATCCCCTATATTATCTTTCCAAGATGCCGTTGCTTCCCAACCTTTGGTGGTCATACTTCCGACATTTACTACTGGATCTTCAAAACCTACTAAATCTGGAACACTCAAGCTTAACAGCATGTCTCTTGTTTCCTTAATAAAATATTCGCCTTCTAAAGACAATTTGTTATTAAACAAACCTAGCTCTACTCCAAAATTCTTGGTAGCCGTTGTTTCCCATCTAATGTTAGGAGTCGTTAAGAACAACTGTGATAGGGCTCTAACCTCCTCTACATTTGATCCATTGGCTATTAATGCATTTTGAATTTGCAATAAGGTTAAATATAAATAGTTTCCTAAACGATCATTTCCCAGTTCACCGTAAGAACTTTTTAGTTTTAAATAGGAGATAGGCGATTCTAAGGATTTCATAAATTCTTCGTTAGAAACTGTCCATGCTGCAGAGACAGAAGGGAAAGTACCCCATCTATAATCACTTCCAAATCTTGAAGAGCCATCTCTCCTTATCGCTGCTGACACATAATATTTATTATCAAAGCTATAATTGACCCTTCCAAAAAGAGAAGAATATGCAAGTTCAGACACAGATGTGCCATTGTCGAATATTTCGGCTGTTGTTGACTGATTCAAATATGGGAAATCTGGACTAACAAATCTATCTCCTAATACGCCTAAATTTTCGGTTTTAGACCCTCTTTCTTCAAAACCTCCAAGGATTTTTAAACCATGCTTACCAAAAGATTTATCGTAATTCACTAAGGCTTGTAATGTAACAGCCGTAAAATCATATCGAGATTCTCTTAATTGATTTACAGTTTGTCCAGGGATAAGTGTACCCTCACCTATTTGTTCAGGATCGTCAGCATCCCAATACCTAACTTCCTTGGAAAATGACTTTCCTTTTGTAAAGGTTGCCGTAGGCGTAACATTCAAAGAGAATTTTAAATCTTCTATGGGTTTGTAATATAATCCTATACGCCCTGTAAAGAGGTAGGAATCATTTTTAGAAAACCCACCTTCCTTAAAACGTAAATACCCATTATCACCACTTTTTCCTTCTGCATATCTGCCATCTTCCCATACAGCCGGATATATCGGTGCGGACTGCAACGCGCGTCCCGTTGGGTTAAAAATAGGGTTGTTTGTTTTAACCAGTCTAAAGTTAATATCCGCCAGGGCACCAAACTTTTCCGAAATTTTAAAATCATTGTTCACCCTTGCCGTTACACGACTCCAGTCCCTCTGTTTGTAAAACGCATTTTGATATTCGTAACCAATAAAAATATTGGATTTTAATTTTTCCGTACCACCAGAAATATTAATATTATGTCTATAGCCTGTTGAATTTTTCTTTAACATAAGACTGGCCCAATCGGTATCGGGATATTCATTCCGGTTGGAAGCCGCCTCTCCCGTAATATATTTATTTACCCTATCTTCAGACCAAATAGGGTATAAATCACTGCCATTCCCATCATCGTTCCATGATTTTTCATTATCCATCTGCAAGTACTGCAAAGCTCCTACATATTCACGCTCTCTAGTGGGTGTATTAATAAAATAATCACCACTATAGCTAAATCTAAAAACACCTTCTTTAGCGCGCTTAGTTGTTATAATAATAACACCTGCCGCAGCTCTTGACCCATAAATAGCAGCTGCAGCTGCATCTTTTAATACTGATATGCTCTCTACCTGATCTGCCGTAACGTCATTTATACTTCCTGGCACATCGTCAATAAGCACTAACGGATCATTGCTTCCCTGAAGTGTTGTATTACCTCTTATTCTAATGGTGTTTCCTCCACCTGGCTCTGAACTTGATCTCGTTATCCTAAGTCCTGCAACCGATCCTTGAAGTGCATTGGAAATATTGGTCGTACTTCTTTCTGTGATAGCATCTGCTTTAATGGTGGCTATGGAACCTGTTATATCCTTCTTTGCTATGGTACCATAACCCACAACCACCACTTCTTCTAGTGCTGCTGCATTTTCTTTTAATACAAGATTGATATTTTGCTGATTTTGCAATACTACTTCCTGGGTTACAAAACCTAAATAGGATATTATCAAGGTGGCATTTCCATTCGCTACCGTTAAATTAAAGTTGCCATCAAAATCAGACTGTACGCCATTGGTGGTACCCTTTTCTAAAATATTGGCACCTGCCAAAGGAACTCCATCTTGATCTTTTACCACACCCGAAACCTTAAAACCTTGTATTTCGGTGGCATTACCTTTTGATGGCATTACATTTATTTTATCTTTGGTTTTAATAACAACCTGTCTGTCATCAATTTTAAAGTCCAGATTGGTTTTCGAAAATGCGCTTTCCAGTATAGTTTCCAGCTTCGCATTTTTTAATTTTAGAGATATTTTTTGATTACCTTCTAAAACCTTGTCATTGTAAAAAAAGATGTACTCACTTTTACTTTGAATAACCTTAAAAAGTTCCTCCAAAGTCACCCGTTTAACATTGACATCGATCTTTGTTTGTGTATAGGAATGGTTGGCATAAGCGCTCGATAAACCAATACAGATAAAAAGTAAAAATACCCTCATAGCTGACATTAAATAACAACCAATAGCATTTTTACAGCTATTAGCTGGTGCGCTGATTATTTTATTCATATTTTTGTTTTTTGGTGAATTAATATTGCCCTTTCAGGCAGTGTTAGTTTTTAAGTCGGATCATGTTGGCGCATATCCGGCTTTTTTGTAATGTTTAGTTTAAAGTTTAGTCAAGTCATAGGCTGTATTCATTTTTAGTTAATATTTATTTTATTCCCTTCTATCGTATAATTGAAATTTGTTGTTTCTTTTATAATGTTTAGCACCTCACTTATATCATCTTTCAATTCAAGGTGTCCGGTAAATGTGTCATTATTCGTATTTAATTTAAATCCATTGTCTCCCGGTTCTATTTTTACATTATAGTATCGCGACAACTTTTTAAATATGGTGGTTAAGTAGTCCTTCTTAAAAATAAACACCCCTTCTCTCCATGAGAAATACGGCGTCACATCCACTGCTTTCGACGTTATCGCTGCCTGTTCTTTATTAAACTCCGCCATGGTTCCAGGGGTAATCTTTAAATATTTCGATTTGTTTTTTTCACTGTTGTCTGAATATCTAATTTTTACACTCCCGCTTTTCAAGGTAGTTTGTACCACCTGATCTTCAGGGTAACTACTTACATTAAAAACAGTCCCCAACACCTCAACGGCATTATCTTTGGACAACTGAACTATAAAAGGATGCTCGGCATCATGAGCTACCTCAAATATGGCCTCTCCTTCTAAATAAATCTCACGGCTATTACCTGTAAATTTAGCCGGATAGATCAGTTTAGATCCGGAATTTAGCCAAACTAAACTACCATCGGATAATTTTAATTGCGTCCGCTTACCGTAAGGCACTAAAAGGGTATTATAGTTTAGCTTTTCGTCATCTATACTCTGGCTTAAAGTTTTAGATTGTCCCAGGCTAACCTTTTCACCTGTATTAGAATATGCTACCTCTGAATTATCACCATCAAGGCTTACGCTTTCGTTATCATTTAGGATCAACACAACCTCATTAGAACCATTAACATCTACTGATTCTGAACTCTCGACAAATTTCAGGAGATTATCTCCTGCATCTTGATTCAAGTACACCCTTACAAAAAGAAACAACACGATCGAGGCTGCCATGGCATAGGCATAACGCCATTGCTTCTTTCTAGAATTAAAATGGAGGATGGATTTTTTTATGCGATGCTTTAACTGTTCTTTTTCCTGATCTGTTAAAGATATATGCTCTATGTTATCTGTAGGTTTCATGTTTATGTTATTGTATCACTATCATTTTAGCGTGGTATTTAACGCCCTCTATATACAATAAGCAAACATCTAACTATTTATAGACAGATTTTTTGAACTTTTTTTAAAAAATTTTAAAAATCCCCCAAATTAACAAGGACGATTCCCGAAGAATTTTAATAGCCCTATATACTATGGTCCTGGCAGTAGCCACCGAAACCCCCATTATTTTTGCGATCTCTTCGTATGTTTTTTCCTGATTGTATCTTAAAAAGATAACTTCCTTTTGCTTTTGAGTCAGCTTATTCAAAGCACTTAAAAGCCAAACTTTTTTTTCGTTAACGGATTCTTCCTTAATAATTTTCTTTTCCCAGGATTCTGTATAATTTTTATCCATCGAAGCCTCTATATCGGAAATATCGTTATCTATCCATACGCCCTTTTCCGAATACTTTTTGTTGATCTTCCTTTTTAAGGATTTAAATAAATAAAACCGTACGTTATCTGTCGGAGACAATTTTGACCGGTACTTATACAGATCGACAAAAAGATCATGAATACAATCCATGATATAACCTTTATCATACACTTGCTTGATACCATAGGCATAGAGGTCGTCTATAAAAAGATCATACAACCCCTCTAAAGCATTAACCTGTCCTTTTCTAAGGTTTTCCCAAAAGATTATTTCTATGTTATCTTTTTTATCCATTGCTCAATGAGGTAATCGAAAGCATTTCTACTCTTAGAAGTCAAGTATCAGTCTATAAAATTTTATTTAAACGCAATTATTGGAGGCAGCAATTTAATACCTATTAAATACAAATGTATTAAATCTTTGTATTATCCATAACCGGAAACCCGATCTTAGTCATTAATTGGTTCAATTACCAGATGTTTTGTACTTTTGATAGGCATTAAAACAATGACCCATGCAACACGTAAAAGATTACATAGACACTCATAAAGATCGTTTCTTAAACGAGCTCATAGCGCTTCTAAAAATCCCATCCATTAGTGCTGATTCCACCTATAAAGGTGATGTCTTAAAAACTGCTGAAGCTGTAAAAATCCAACTCCAAAATGCTGGCTGCGACACGGTAGAAATTTGTCAAACACAAGGCTTTCCTATTGTGTATGGAGAAAAGATCATTGACAAAAACCTCCCCACGATACTGGTATACGGACATTACGATGTACAACCACCGGATCCTTTGAATTTATGGGATTCGGCACCATTCGAGCCTGTTATTAAGAAAACAGATCTACATCCGGAAGGGGCCATTTTTGCACGTGGAGCCTGTGATGATAAGGGACAAATGTTTATGCATGTAAAGGCCATGGAATTCATGACCCAAACCAACCAACTGCCTTGCAATGTAAAGTTTATGATCGAAGGCGAAGAAGAGGTTGGCAGTTCGAACTTAGGTGATTTTGTAAAAGCAAATCGTGACAAACTAAGTAACGATGTTATTTTGATCTCTGATACCGGAATGATTGCTAAAGACATCCCCTCTATAACTACCGGATTGCGCGGATTGAGTTATGTTGAGGTTGAAGTAACCGGACCTAACAGGGATTTACATTCAGGATTATATGGCGGTGCCGTGGCCAATCCAATAAACGTATTAACTAAAATGATCGCTTCCCTACACGATGAAAACAACCATATTACGATTCCCGGTTTTTATGACAAGGTAGACGTTTTATCGAAAGAAGAACGGGCCGAGATGGCTAAAGCGCCCTTCTCATTAGAGGTTTACCAAAAAGCACTGGACATTGATGCCGTATATGGCGAAACAGGTTATACCACCAACGAACGCAATTCCATTCGCCCGACTCTTGATGTTAATGGTATTTGGGGAGGATACACCGGGGAAGGTGCCAAAACGGTTATTGCCAGTAAAGCCTATGCTAAAATATCGATGCGCCTGGTACCAAATCAGGATTGGGAAGAAATTACCGAGCTATTTAAATCGCATTTTGAAAGCATTGCTCCAAAAGGGGTCACAGTTAAAGTGATACCCCATCATGGTAGCCAGGCGTATGTAACACCTATAGATTGTATTGGTTATCGGGCAGCTTCAAAAGCCTATGAGACTACTTTTGACAAAACACCAATTCCCCAGCGAAGTGGCGGCAGTATTCCAATCGTTGCTCTTTTTGAAAGAGAACTAAAAAGCAAGACCATTTTAATGGGCTTTGGTTTGGACAGCGATGCCATCCATTCGCCCAACGAGCATTTTGGAGTCTTTAATTATTTAAAGGGTATTGAAACCATTCCCTATTTCTATAAATATTTTACAAAGCTGTCACAATAATATTATCAGGGTCCTTGATTTAAAGCGGGGACTCTGTTTTTTTATGTATTTTTGACTTCAAAATAAAACCAAACCGGCTTAGTGAACTACCGGTTATTCACTTATAGCAATTTCATGCGTAACAACCATTTTAACCACCTTTTACAACTTTTACTTGCCACACTTTTTATCAGTACCTCAGGCGCCCTGGGAAAATTTATAGACCTTCCCATTCCCATAACTATTTGGTGCCGTTCTGCTATTGCATTACTGTTATTGTACGCCTTCTGCCGATATAAAAATATTAGCCTGACCATTCGTTCTAAACGCGACCTGGTACCAGGCATAATTAGCGGTTTATTGTTATGCACTCACTGGATTACGTATTTCTATGCGCTTAAGTTGTCTAACGTAGCCATAGGGATGTTATCCCTTTTTGTATATCCTATATTTACCGCACTTCTGGAGCCTCTGTTCATCAGGACTAAATTTGACCCTATATACATCGTTTTAGGGTTCATGGTCCTGTTTGGCATTTACCTGTTAGCTCCTGAATTTGATATAGAAAACGCACATGTTAAAGGCATATTATTTGGGCTATTCTCATCATTGTGTTACGCCTTGCGGAACATCCTTTCAAAAAAGCTCGTAACGCATTACAGCGGATCTTCCATTATGCTTTTTCAAATGTTTGTGATAAGTATTGTATTAGTCCCTTCTATGTTCGTAATGGATGGTTCCAACTTAAGTACCCAGTTTCCTTATGTTATTTTTCTAGCGGTACTTACCACAGCTGTCGGACATACGATGCTGATATACAGCTTAAGGCACTTTACAGTAAGTACTGCCAGTATTATTAACAGTATGCAGCCCATTTTGGGTATTGTTATCGCTTTTATTTTTTTAGGAGAGATTCCCACATGGAACACCTTTTTTGGCGGACTCATCATTCTATCAACAGTAGTAATTGAGAGTCTCCGATCACAAAGTAAGTCCGCCTAAAAAAAGTGCCAACACTAAATTTGTTTATGGTAACTGCGAATACCCTTTTCGCATTTTCCAAAGAAAGTATTTTTCAAAAAGTACTTTAGAGAAATCGTAAAAGATGTTCGGGATCATAATGGCAAACTTTCTAGGTTTAAACAGCTTATCACTTAATATGATCACCTCTTTTTTACCGGCATCCATGACACATATTCCGGGAATTTTACCCCAGGCCTTTTTTTTCAATTCTGTTTTTCCCCGGGTTACCCGTATAATATTCTCTGCTACTATTTTTCCAGTCTCATCGGATGGATAGCCTGTTTTAGGACCAGAAAACGGCACCTTACCCGGTTTAAAAGGTAATTTTACATCCACCGCAATACCTGCAGCCCAAACATTATTATAATCTACATGCCTATAGTCTTCCCCTACTGGCAAATAACCATTAGCGGTTGCATGCAAATCTGGAGAGTTAGCCACAAAATCAACACCCACAAACGGCGGCATAAGCATCGTAAAACGACTAGGCAGTTCTTCTCCCGAGGTAAGCAACACCTTATCTTTAAAAACCTCTTTCACCCCCACTTCCGTGCGATAGTGAATGTTAAACATTTTCATAAAGGATTTTAACATGGTTTCTCCTCCCGGCATCCCATCAATTCCAAAATGTCCCAAATAGGTTTCGGGAGTAATCCAATATAAATCCACTTGTTTTCTAATATGTTGTTCGCGCAACCATTTTTCTATATTGAATAAAAACTCATAAGCAGCTCCCATACAACCCGCATTTTGAGTTGCTCCTATAACAATAGGACCCGGATTTTTCTTAAATTCTTCAAGAGCCTTTCTGGTTTTCATAGCACCATTAGGTGTTCCAATATAATGGGCAAACTCTTTTACACCGGGAGCTACATCGTACTTCACCTTAGGCCCTGTAGCAATCACCAAATGATCGTAAGCCACATCTCCTTTATCTGTCGCAACAATCTGCTTTTTAGCATCCACTTTAATAGCTTCAGTATTTAAAAACTCGACTCCTTTTTTTGTTAATACTGTATCCTTTCTAAACGAAATATCTTTTACCTCACGTCTTCCAAAAGGCACCCAAATTAACGAGGGAATAAATAAAAACAATGGCGACTTATCAACCACGATTACCCGATGATCTTTTTTACCTTTTCTCTTTATTTCCAAAGCGGCAGTCATTCCTGCAAAATTTCCACCAATTACTACTGTTGTTTTCATGATTTCCTGTTTTACACCATTAAAATTAATCTATTTGTTCAGCATAGAATGTTACAAAAGTCACACAACAAAGGCTTTTACAATCAATTTCATGCTCTACACTTGTAGAATTAAAAAAATTGCTCTACATTTGTAGAACACATTCTAAATATGTAGACATGCAATTATCAAAAACCGAAGAGGAACTAATGAATTATTTATGGAAGCTAAAACAAGCCTTCATGAAAGATATTTTGGATCAGTATCCCGAACCTAAACCGGCTTCAACAACGATTGCCACCCTTTTAAAACGCATGACGGAGAAAGGGTTTATAAGCTATAAGGTCTATGGTAAATCGCGGGAATATTATCCTTTGATAAAAAAAGAAGCTTACTTCTCCAAGCACGTAAACAGTCTTATAAAAACCTTTTTTAATGATAGTGCTTCTCAATTTGCTTCTTTCTTTACTAAAGAGACCAATTTAACAAAAGAAGAACTGGAACACTTAAAGACACTTATAGATAGCGAAATAAAAAAGAAGTAGTCATGATTTTATATGCTTTAAAATCCGGTATTTGCTTAGGCATTCTTTATGCGCTTTACAAACTCTTTTTAGAAAAAGAGGATATGCATCATTTCAAACGCTTTTATTTAATAGGCGCCTTACTGGCCTCAATAATCATTCCTGCCATTACGTTTACGGAATACATAGAAGTAATCCCCGAAGAAATACCTCTAGTGGTTTCAAATAATGTACCCCTCCAAATAGAGGTGGTAGCTCCGCAACAAAACTATTGGCCCGTTATTTTATGGAGCATCTATGGTCTGGGGCTTTTACTTTTTAGCATTAAATTCATAAAAAACCTATTAGATATAGGCTATAAAATAAGGCAAAACCCAAAGTACAAAACTCATAGGGTTACCAATGTGTTATTAGCGGAAACCGTTATTCCTCATACCTTTTTAAGTTATATCTTTTTAAACAAACGCAAGTTTGAATCGCAACAGATCCCCAAAGCCATATTATTACATGAGGAAGCCCATGCCATTCAAAAGCACAGTCTGGATGTACTATTCATTGAAATTGTCCTGATTGCCTTTTGGTTTAATCCGCTTGTTTATTTGATAAAACAAAGCATGAAGTTAAATCATGAATTCCTAGCCGATCAAACCGTTATTAATAAGGGGATTGCAACCCCTACATATCAAAATATTTTACTGGCATTCTCATCAAATGCCTCCTACTCACCCTTGGCGCACGCCATCAATCATTCATTAATCAAAAAACGATTTACAGTTATGAAAACACAAACATCCAAATTAGCCTTATGGCTACGACGTCTACTCGTCTTGCCTTTACTCACTATTCTAATCTATAGTTTTAGTAGTAAAGTTATTGTTGAAAAAAACCTAAGTCCTCAAGCTACAGAACAAGGAGCATCCGACGATAAAATAACAATACACATCGACAAGAACAATACGATTAGTATTAACAATAAACAGATTCTTCTTAAAGACCTTTCGAATGAACTCAAAATGATCATTCATCAAAGTAATGCGACCCCCAACGTTTATGTGGAAGTAAAAGGAACCTTATCCAATGCCTTTCTGTTCGACCTCAAAAAAGAAGTAGAAAAGGCAAATACCTCAATAACAGAAGTAAAAGCCAATTATATAGAAATGGATGAGCGTAGTGAGCATGCTAATTCATTTAAAGGTATTTCATTTACAACAACAGATTCCATTCACTTTACGACCAAAAAAGGAGAGTTTATACGTGGATATTCTGGATCACCGCATACAAAATCACCTCAAAAAGCAACAGACAAAGAGGATCATGATTCTATAACTATAAGAATTCCGAAAAGCAGCAACTATATTATCAATAGCAATGACCTAATGCTTATTTCAAAATATACCAATGATTTAATACAAAATAGCCAACAAAAAGCAACAGACAAAGAGATCACAGAATATAAACAATTTGTAAAAAAACTCAATGCGCTCCCTGAACGTCAGCGCATCATAAAACAAAAAGATCTGGTTCGTTTACAACATATTTATAATAAAATGTCCGAGGCACAAAAAAGGTCGGTCACACCATTTTATCAATTAGTCCTTCCTCCTCCACCTCCCCCACCAACGCCGGCTGAACCACAAAACCCTTCAAAAACATTATTAGATGCCAGGAAAAAATATGAAGAAAAGGCAGAAACCTATATGGAAGCTGTGCAGGGCTACAAAACCGGTGAAAGTAAATTTGACGAATTGCATAACCTTTATAAAGAAGTGATGTTGCTATACAAACAGTACAGCTCGTTATCCAAATCAGAAAACATTGCCTATAATTATTTAACCGTTCCTGATGGTGGCAAATTTGAGTTAAAATTATCAGACGGTACGAAAGTTTTTCTAGGATCAGGAGCTAAGTTAAAATATCCCGCTAAGTTCGTTAAAGGCCAAACACGAAAAGTTGAGTTAATTAAGGGGGAAGCTTATTTTGATGTAGCCAAGAGTGATGAATATGCAAACGCCTCTTTTATTGTTATTGTGAATGGCAAAGAAATAGATGCATCAAGAAAAAAATCAATTAAAAATTGATGTAATTTGTAAAATCACGCTTAAACTAATATGCAGTCTAAATCCGGTTAAATGAAATTTGATCGGATTTTTTCATGCATTAAATGTAACATTTACCATCCAATAACGTTCTAATAGTCAGTCAATCAAAAATCAATCACGTTATGTTAAAGCAATTTTTCATTATCTGCTCGGGTGCAGACACCGCTATTTTAGAACACTGCTCTAAAGGCGAACAAAATAAATATGCGGGTATTGGTGCCACGGTTTTCTTTACGGCCGTTATGGCCTGTATCGCAGCTATCTATGCACTATACATGGTATTTGACAATCTCTATACTGCTATTTTCTTCGGACTTATTTGGGGTTTGCTCATTTTTAACTTGGATCGGTATATTGTTTCTACCATCAAAAAAAGTGAGCATTTTACCAACGAACTTATTCAAGCATCCCCAAGAATTGTATTGGCTGTCATTATAGCCATTGTTATCTCCAAACCTCTAGAATTAAAAATTTTTGAAAAAGAGATCGATCAGGTCTTACTGGAACAAAAAAACGAATTGACTTTGGCCAACAAAACGCAAATAGCCAAACAATTTGATCCCTCTATAGACAATCTGAATAAAGAAATAACAAGCCTACAACAACAAATAGAGACCAAAGAGGGCGAAGTAAATGCGCTTTACGACACCTATATAAGCGAAGCCGAAGGTACCGCTGGCACCAAACTAAAAGGCAAAGGTTCTGTCTACAAGGAAAAACGTGATAAACACGATGCTCTCCTAGCGGAACTTAAGCAGTTAAAAACCGAGAATAAAACAAAAATAACTGCTGCCGAATCCCAAATAGCGATCCTTAAAAATGACTATGATGCGCAAGTCATGACAACGCAACCCATAATCAACAATTTTGATGGTTTAATGACACGCATTGATGCTTTGAACAAACTCCCCTGGCTACCTTCCTTCTTTATATTTCTGCTCTTTTTAGCCATTGAAACAGCACCCATCATTGCTAAACTATTAGCTCCAAAGAGTGCTTACGATTTTAAACTTGAAGATCAGGAAACTGCTGTAAAAACGGTAGTCCTTCAAAATAAAAGCCAAAGAGCCGTCCTCTTAAGAACCGAAAACGCCCTTAACGACCGTATTTATGAGGATATAAAACAAGAGGAAGAACTTTACAATTACAAACGCAAAAAGGCCCGGGAACTTCTACAGTTACAAGCAGATGCCTTTTTTAAACATCAAAAGAATGCCTTGTAGGCAACCCTAAAATAAACACGGAAACAGCTTTTCAAAACTTAAAAATTGGTTATTTTTAGTGAATCATAATGGCCTGCTCGTCAAAAGCACAGGCTTTCATAATTTTCCTATTAAAAACCAAACTATGAAAAGACTTATATGCGTTCTGTGTTTAATTGTATGCTTTTACAGTCAGGCACAAAGCTCGGAAGCAAAAGATAGAACAGCCATTCTCGACCTTATCGAAACCCAGAGACAGGCCTGGAACAATAACGATATTGAGACATTCATGGCCAGCTATTGGAAAAGTGATTCGTTAAAATTTTATGGCAGTAACGGGGTTACACACGGCTGGGAAAATACCCTGGCACGTTACAAAAAAAGTTATCCTACCAAAGCACATAAGGGGCATTTGGATTTTAAAATTAATGCCATTACAAAAATAAATGACGGAGCCTACTGTGTGATGGGCGAATACCATTTAACCCGTGATATTGGTAACGCCAATGGTATTTTTATGATCATTCTGAAAAAAATAGATGGTGCATGGAAAATTATTGCCGATACCTCCTGCTAAATTATGACCCCAACCGTTAGAAAAGCCACCTTAAAGGATCTACCCACGCTATTAGAGTTTGAACAGGGTGTCATTGAGGCGGAGCGCCCTATGGATCCCACCATAAAGGATGGCAATATTCATTATTACGATATAGCGGAACTCATTACAAGCGATCAATCGGAGGTATTTGTTGTTGAAATTAACAATGATATTGTTGCCTCGGGTTATGTTAAAATAAAGAGTGACCGCCATTACCTGAAGCATAAACAACAAGGCTATCTCGGCTTTATGTTCGTCCCTGAAAAGCATCGTGGCCAAGGTTTGAATAAACTAATCATTGATGCCTTAATAGCCTGGTGCAGCAACCGTAACATCTTCGAAATACGGCTCGATGTTTATAATGATAACATCCCAGCCATAAAAGCTTATGAAAAAGCCGGTTTTAAAAAACATATGATCACCATGCGATTGGATATTAAAAACGATACCCTATAATTCTGTTTTAATAACACTCTTATTCCTAAACGCCATCGAAAATGCGCTAATTTAACAGATGACGACTACGCTAAGCCAAACGGATTTTCTATAGAAAATGCGGGTTCGGTAAACCACTGTGGCCCTTGTTCCGTCATATAAATATGATCTTCAAGACGAACCCCAAACGCTCCGGGCACACAAAGCATCGGTTCGTTACTAAAACACATCCCCGGTTTTAAAACCGTTGCATTGTCTCTAACAATGTAGGGGTGTTCATGAATATCCAGGCCTATACCGTGCCCCGTTCTATGGGGTAAACCGGGTAGGTTATAATCAGGTCCGAGACCATGAGATTCAATAAGCTTCCTTACTTCCCTATCGACCACATCACAGGTCACTCCCAATTGAGCCGCCTGAAAAGCCGCCTGCTGCGCTTCTTTTTCGATATTCCAAATTCTGGTCTGTTCTTCATTTGGTTCGCCAAACACATAGGTTCGCGTTATATCTGAAATATAATCGTGCAATACACATCCTGTATCCACTAACACCATTTCATTTGCTTCCAATCTTTTAGGAGCTTTAACCCCATGGGGAAATGATGAATCCACACCAAATAACACAATACAAAAGTACGACCCCGAAGGAATTCCGTAGCATTTATGAGCTTCGTGAATAAAATCTTCTACTTCCTTAGCGGTAATGCCAACGCGTAAAATCCTTGCTGCCGCCTTTTGTACCTCCATGGTAATATCCATGGCTGTTTTCATAATAGCAATTTCAGCCTTCGATTTTATTATCCGACACCCGGAAGTGATGGGTTTCGCATTTTCTAAATGGAGATTGCTTTGTATTTTTAGAATACCGTCGATAACAAAAAAGGGGGTTATTTCATCCATTAAGACAACGCCTTCATGAACACCATTGTCGGATAAAATATTAATGAACAAAACATAGGGCGACTCGTGCTCCTGCCAACCATGCACTTCACCTTCTATTTGCATAAAGTCCAAAATAGTACCTCTTTCAAACTCGGGTGCTATATAATGCAGGCTTCCATCAGCAAATAAAATGGCTCCTACCATACGTTCACTGGAATTCCATCGCGTCCCCGTAAAATAGTACAGATTAGTCCCGGCATGTAAATAAACAGCCCGAACTTGTTCAGCTTTCATTAGTTTACAGGCTTTATCAATGCGCTCTTGAAACTCCTTTGTTTCTATAGGTTTTGCCAAATGAGCCATGGGCTTTATCGCCTTTAATTCGTCTTCAATAGTCGATCCGCCAATTCCGTATCTGTTCATATATTTTAATTTATTTTAGAACCCTCTATCCGGACTGAATGGTTCTAAATTTAAACTCGTTTTTGTATCTACAATCAGTTCTGAAACCAATTTACCAGTGGCAGGCCCTAAACTCCACCCCATCATGGCATGTCCGGTAGCAATGGTCAGATTTTTACATTTTGAAGACCTTCCTATATAAGGCAATCCATCCGGTGTACAAGGTCGTAAGCCACATGCCGCGGCCGCTTTTTCGTCGTTAGTAATTTCGAGACCATCATAATATCTTTTAGCGGCATTCGCAATAGCATCAACACGCTTGGTGTTTATATTATGATTTATACCTGCTATTTCCATCGTGCCCGCAAACCGCGTAAATCCATCCATAGGTGTTACGGCCACCTTAGCCTCGCATAAGATAGCGGGTATGGTAATATGAGTTTCTCGTGATACATTGATGCGATACCCTTTACCTGCCTGCAGCGGGATCTTAACCCCCAACTTCTTAGATATATGTGGACTCCAGCTACCGGCGGCAAGTACCACCTCATCCGACATCAGTTCTTGCTTATCGGTAATAACCTTACCTATTTTCCCTTCAGAAACTTCTACATCTGTAACCGCTTCCTTTTCCAATAGCACCACCCCTTTCGATCTCAGGTATGCCACCATCTCCGGCATGAAATGATTAGGCGTCATATGAGCATCCGACATGAAATGCACCGCACCCTTAATATTTAAACCTGTTCTGGGCTCAATGGCCTTGACGTCTTCGGGAGATAAATGCTTTACTTCCAGTCCTTCTTCGATGCCTCGTTTTCCTATTTCCCATTCTTCTTCACCTACAGCATCAGACTTATAACACATTAACAAGCCTTTACGTTCGTAGTGAAACGAAAAATCACCGGAGTCCCGCATCGCTTCATACAAGTCTCTTCCCAATAGGTTAATATCTTTTATAACAGGAATAGCCTTCTCCACCTTCTTCTTTGTTGCCGATCTTTTAAAAGCCAATGCCCATTTTAAAAACTCCAGGTCTAGTCGTGGTTTTACATAAAACGGACTCGACTCGTTAAACATCCATTTCAGCCCTTTGGTAATCATCCCGGGGGCTGCCAAAGGAATAAAATGACTGGGGGTAATGTAACCGGCGTTGACATAAGACGCGCCTTCGGAAAAATCGGATTTATCGATTACCGTAACCTGACAACCTTCTTTTTGCAGATAATAGGCAGTACTCAACCCGATGATACCACCTCCTATAATAATTACACTTCTACTCACGGCTATTTTAATTTAAAATCCCAAATGGGCTGTTCTCCTTTTAAATGCTCTACAAAATAATTCCAACGTTTCTTCATAAAATAGTCCCTCGATATTCCCGAGTAACCATGCCGTTGGCTAGGTAAAATTAACAGATCAAATTCCTTATCGGCTTTTACCAGGGCTTCGGCTAATTTAAAGGTTGCAGATGGATTCACATTATCGTCCAGACCACCGTGAACCAAAAGCAATTTACCTTTTAAATTTTTAGCATTAGTAATATTGGATACCTCCTGATAGGTGTCATCTACCGGCCATCCCTGATACATTTCGGGCCACCAGGCCTTTTCCATTCTAAAATCATGATCGGCAGAACTAGCCACACCTACTTTATAAACCCCGGGAAAAGCCAAAAGCGCTCTTCCTGTGTCGTAACCTCCCGCTGAATGCCCAAAGATACCCACTTTATCGGTATCAATCCAGGTATGTTTTTTACCTAAATAGCCAATAGCCTTCACATGATCCTCAAGATTATTACCCATATCTTTATACGAATGATCATGAAATGCCTTTGAACGCCCCGAAGTGCCTAAACCATCTATCCGCATAACAACAAAACCCAATTCGGCCAAAGCCTGATTAGCGAAGGCCACATCGAACGATTTGGGAACTATTTGCGTATGGGGTCCGGTATAGGTATTATCTATGATCGGGTAGGACCTTGACGGATCAAAATTAGAAGGCTTCCATAACGCACCGTAAATAGTCGTCTTCCCATCCTTGGCGGTCAACTCAAATACCTCTGGCGCTTCCCAACCTTTTGCTTTGGCTTCTTCAACATTTGCTTTTGTTAGTTCACATGCAACTTTACCAGATTTTACCGCTCTTAAAACACTTGTTGTCGGGATATTTAATGTCGAATAATTGTCTACGAAATATTTACCATCCTTTGAAAACGACACTATGTGATGCCCAAATTCCGGCGTTAATACCGTCAACTTTCCTTTTAAATTTACTTTATACAGTTTTTGGTGATAGGGGTTTTCTCCGGCTTCTTTCCCCGATGCTAAAAAATAAATAACCCCCTCTTGACTATCTATAAATTCAATACTGTTTACGTAATAATCTCCATTTGTTAAAGGCCTAATGGTATTATCCTTTAGGTTTAGAGCATACAATTGTCTCCAGCCATTGCGTTCGGAAAGAAACAGTAGCACCTCTTTTTCTTCTACCAGTTTGTACTCAAAATTATCGATATTGGTTTTACTGGTTTCTACAACCAGATCCACATCTGTATTAGTATTTAGATCAATACGTCGGATAATTGCCTTTTGAAAACCGCGTTCCTTCCAGAAAGCATAGCATTGCCCCGGTTTATCCGACCAACGTACATTAACCGGATTAAAGTGTGTATTTGCAGGCAATGTTGTTTTAATTTCCTGTTTAGTTTCAATATTAAAAAAAACAGGTTTTACATCTACCAAAGTGGTATCTCCGGGCGACCCTCTGTAGTAGCTTAGCAATTGCGGTTTATACAGGCTATCAATCGTATAATTTAGTAAATACATTTTTTCTGCATTTCTAAAATCTACAATACTGGTAGTAAGCCATTTGGAATCATTGGACCAATTGACACTAAAATGTTTGGGACGCTCGCCATTTTCTCCTTTTATTAAATCATACCAACCATAGTAAGTGGCATACTCATAATCCTTTTTACCATCATGACTTAACTGATGGGTTTCCCCGGTATGCTTAGACCTAACATATAAATTATAATCTTTGGTATAAGCAATCCAATTACCATCTGGTGATGTACTTTCAAACGGATTCCCTTTAGCCGGCAGCCTTTCATCCTTTTGTTTTAGGTCGTAGGTATTGATATCTAAATTGTAAATTTTACCATCCACACGAAAAGAAAATTCATGATCATTTAACTTTTCTATTTCTGATATATTAAGAGCGTTTGGATCTATCGCCTTTTTGAGGTTCTCCGTTAACACCGTTGCTAATCTGTTTTGATCGAACAGCGGTCTCACTTTATAATCTTTGAACGCAACCGTTTTGTAATACTTCCCCGCTTTACTGTAATCTATAAACCAAAACCCGGATCCATCCTTGTACCAGTATACATTCGTTTTAAGATTAAAAGCCATATCCCAATAGTTCACAAACCTAACTGCACGTTCGTAGTCTTGCTTATCTATCTCCTGTGCCTGCAGCCTAACAACAGATGATACCAGTAAAAGCACAAGTAAATATCTCATTATTTATTAATTATCAAGTTTTTAAGAATCTATATTACCTGAAAACCAAACGCGTACGGATCGTCTTCAGTATCAATTGTAATGGTATTATGACCATATACTTTAGCCCATCCCTGAATACTAGGGATGATAGCTTTTTGACCTCCCACAATGGCTTCTTCTTCCACACGTCCAATAAACTTGGAGCCAATAAAACTCTCATGCACAAAAGGCTCTTCTATTTTTAATTTCCCTTGAGCATATAGCTGAGCCAGCCGTGCTGATGTCCCGGTACCACAAGGGCTCCTGTCAATAGCCTTGTCACCATAAAATACGGCATTACGTCCGGATGAACTGGGATCTATTGGGTTGCCGGTCCACAGCATGTGACTTACATCCCTGATGGTTGAATTCTCAGGATGGACAAACATATCTTTATATTTTTCGTTGATACGTTGTCTTACCACCTGCGAGTACTGGATGATTTTGGAAGCTGAAAAAGCATGAACGCCTTCAAAATGAGGTTGCGGATCTACAATCGCATAATAATTGCCTCCATAAGATACATCGAAAGTGATCTCACCTAACTCCGGACATTCTATAGTTAATCCTTCTGCTGCGAGGTAACTTTTTACATTAATGAGCTTTACCCAATCTACCTTATTTCCCGTTTGCTGGTATTCAATTTCTACCAAACCCGCCGGGGCTTCCATTCGAATTTTACCGGGTACTTTTGGTGTTACCAAACCTTCTTCAATGGCTATGGTAATGGTTCCTATCGTACCATGACCACACATTGGCAGGCATCCCGATGTTTCTATAAATAAAATTGCAAAATCATTATTCGGATCATGCGGTGGGTACAAAATACTACCACTCATCATGTCATGACCACGGGGCTCGAACATCAATCCTTTACGAATCCAATCGTAGTCTTTTAAAAAGTGCTGCCGCTTCTCGCTCATGTTCTCTCCAACCAGCTCAGGCCCACCTTCTTTTATTACACGTACCGGATTTCCACAGGTATGTGCATCAATACAAACAAATGTACTTTTACTCATTTTTTATTTTCTCAATATAATTGTTGACCCGCTTCTCCAGAATCGATAAGGTTACGGTTCCTTGTCCTAAAATCACTTCATGAAAGTCCCGAATGTTAAATTTTGCTCCCAGCACATTCTCGGCCTTTTTGCGTAATTCCCTAATTTTTAATTCCCCAATCTTGTACGACAATGCCTGTCCAGGCCAGGAAATATAACGATCGGTTTCGGTATTGATCTCGTGTAACGATAAGGCTGTATTGGAAGCCATATAATCCACCACCTGTTGCCTGGTCCAACCTTTAGCATGAATTCCAGTATCGACAACCAAACGGCATGCGCGCCACATTTCGTAAGTTAGTTGTCCGAATTTTTCATAGGGGGTTGTATAAAGTCCCATCTCATCGGCCAAAAACTCAGAATAGAGTCCCCAACCTTCTCCATAAGCAGACAGGTACAGGTGTCTTCTAAAACCGGGAATACTATCACCCAGCTCGTTGTTCAAACTCATTTGTAAGTGATGCCCTGGAACTGCTTCATGCACGGTTAATGCCGGCAAGGTATACAATGTCCTACTGGGGAGATCATAGGTATTCACCCAATAGTATCCCGGATCGGTACTGTTTTTTGATGTTCCGACATAACGCCCACTGGTGTATTTAGGAGCAATAGCATCCGGTACGGGTGCCACTCCATAAGGCTTTCTGGGCAGGGTTTTAAAAAACCTTGGCAACTGCGCATCGGCCCGTTTGGCAATATCGCGGGCAGACATTAATAATGCATTTGGCGTTTTGGCATAGAATTGGGCATCTGTCCGCAAAAACTGAAAGAAGTCCGAAAAACTACCTTTAAAATGCAATGCTTTAATTATTTTTTCCATTTCAGCCTTGATCCGCGCCACCTCTTTAAGTCCTATTTGATGGATATCCTCCGCGGTATATTCCGTACTCGTTGTATAGTAGTTAATTCTATTTTGGTAAAACGCATTCCCATTAGGTGCTTCAGATACCCCAAGACTTGTTCGTGTTTTAGGCAAATATTCGGTTTCAAAAAAGGTTTTTATTCTTTTAAACTGAGTTGTTACAACCTTTTCTATCACATCTTTTGCAACTGCTAACACTGAATCCTTTTGCGTTTGGCTTAAATCATTCGGTAGTGCCTTAAAAGGGGAATAATAAAAACTGTCTTCATAATTAGCTACAATATGTGTATTGTATGTAGACTCATATCCTTTAAAAATAACTCTGGGCTGAGACATTCCCTTTTTTAGACCTTCTCTTAAATTCTCAAAATGTTGATCTACAAAACTGGGAATGGCCTTTAATTTATTTAAATAGTTTTTTACCTGTAGGTAATTGGTTAGCGGCCGAACCATGTAGGTTAAATTACTATGAAACCCCGCATCCGACAATATAGGGTTTAAATAGTTCTCAAAGGTGTAAAAATCGATTTTGTCCTGCAAGACAAAAGCTAAAAGACGCATCGATATCTGCTCCGTCTCTGATAGTTCCTTATTATCTATCTTTGACAATTCATCTAATTTAGATTTAGCAAATGTGGCTTCTGCTTTATAAAAATCTTTTGTAAAAAGACCTAACGGATATGCTGTTTCATCATATCCGTTATGACCTTGATAGCTATTAATTACTACTTTTAATTGGGCCGATGCATTTTGGGCAACAATCTTATTACTATTAAACACCAGTAATAATATCAGCAAGGGAATATATTGTAACCGATTCATATGATTCCCTAGTTATTATTATTGTTCACTACCTCTCTCTTTATAGTTTTAATTTTTAAGTGCATCGGGCAATAGCTCATTTGGGAACGATTGGTAGCTAACTGGTCTCACCCATCTTTTTATAGCATTGGCTCCTACAGCCGTAAATCTGGAATCAGTTGAAGCTGGATACGGCCCTCCGTGTTGCATAGATGGACAAACCTCAACACCCGTTGGCACACCGTTAAAGATAATTCTACCAACGCGGTTTTCCAAAGCATCTACCAAATCGTGCAGATTCGCATATTCCTCTTCTTCGGCAATTATGGTTCCTGTTAATTGTCCTTCTAAATTATTAATAACTTTTAACAGCTCCTCCTCGTTCTTACATTTCACGACTAACGAAAATGGCCCAAATACCTCTTGACCGGTCTTAGGGTTTGCTAAAAAATCAGCCCCCGATATGGTAGCTATTAGTGATGCTGCATAATTTGGTTCTAAATCACCTTCAACAACACCTACAATTTCCACGCCTTTTTGCGATGTTACACTTTGTCCATTCTCGACAAAACCTTGCTTGATATTAGGGTGTAACATACATTGCGCTTCGATAGCGATGGTTTTTTCTGCTAAATCCTGGACAAAAGCCTGTGTATTGTCTCCTTCCACCGTTAAAATTAAACCTGGATTGGTACAAAACTGGCCTGTTCCTAAAGTAATTGAACTGGCGTAAGTATCTGCTATATCTGCATATCTTTTATCAAGAGCTTTTGAAGTAATAATAACCGGATTTATACTTCCCATTTCTGCGAATACCGGAATAGGTTCTTCCCGTTGTGCAGCCAGATCGAACAAGGCACGACCACCGGAAATACTTCCTGTAAATCCCACCGCTTTAACTTTTGGGTGCTTTACAAGCGCTGTACCAACGGTTCTTCCTCTCCCCATAATATTAGAAAAAACACCATTGGGCATTCCAGTTTTTTCAGCAGCTTTAATAATGGCTGATGCGACTAATTCGGCCGTTCCGGAATGCATCGCATGCGCTTTTACAATGACGGGACAGCCTGCTGCCAATGCACTGACTGTATCTCCTCCTGCCGTAGAAAAAGCCAAGGGAAAGTTACTGGCTGCAAAAACCACAACCGGTCCCAATGGAATTAAAGTTTTTCGTAAATCCTCTTTAGGCAAAGGCTGTCTATCTGGAATGGCTTCATCTATAACGTTTTCTCTCCAGTCTTCTTTCGATACCAAATCGGCAAAAGAACGCAATTGAAACACAGTTCTTCCTCGCTCACCTATAGCACGTCCTTCTGGCAAACCTGATTCCGTTGTATATGCTTCAATCAACTCCTTATCTAAAGCCAAAATCTCATCAGCAATAGCGTTTAGAAATGCCGCCCTTTTAAATCCAGGGATCTTTCTATAAGTTTTAAATGCCTCCCAGCCAAGTGTTACTGCTTCATCTACTTCTGCTTCTGTTGCCTCAAAAAAGGGTGTTGAAGTTTCTATATTTAATTTAGGATTAATAGTATGATGGGTTACACTCCCATTTGCTGACAACTTATTTCCTATATAATTTTTCCCTGTAATCATTCCTTATTTTTTAAATGTTTTTTCAAATTTACTCGTTTGTAAGCTACTTTTTTTGATAATTAGGTATTTTTAAATAATACCTTGAAATGAAAAACCTTTTCTCATAACCATCTCTAGAATTATGATAAACGTGTTATAATGTCTACATTATGCCTTCTGTAAAAATGAAGCTTTCTCATTTTTGAATATTTGAAAAGATCAACTTATTAAGTCCATAACTTCAAGTCTTTCTTTTGCCAGAATATATCTTGCACGGACATCATCAATTTGTTGTTTAGTTAATTTCTTACCAAAGGTACGCAGCCCTCCAGCAACATCATTATGATGAATTCCCATAGCAAGCTTGAGATATTCCATAAGGAGCGGCTGAGCATCCAGATACGACAGAGAATTTAAAGCCTGAGAAATTTTGTTTGCCTCAGCCCATTCTCCATTTAAAACATACTCCTGCATAGTAACACTTGCTTTTGGGAAGATAGTACCTACACCTGTAATCCCACCACATGCCCCAGCGAGTCCTGCATATACAGTGACTGTATCTACTCCTGCCAAAACTTTTAAATCTTTATTCTCTAACATCAGAGTTTCAATAATTGAAACATCTATAGTCGATATTTTAAGAGCAGTTACTTTAGGAAGAACAGAAAGTCTTATAAGAAGGTCAGTTGAGAGCGCATGATAACCAGCTGCATCGGGATTGTTATAAGGCATAATTGTTACGCCTACATTTTTTGCAGTTGCTTCAGAAAGTGCATAGTACTCATACATTTCTTTTTCAGAAGGAACCGCCTTAGTTTTTGGTGGCATGATCATGACAGTATCAACTCCAACTGTTGCAAGTCCTTCAATGATTTTGGCAAGTTCTTCCTTAGTTTCTGCTGAAGCTCCGCTGATTAACGGAACATTGTATTCTTTAGCAACTTCAGAAAGGGATTTAAGTAAAGAAAGACGCTGTTTGGCACTCAGGTAGCTATTCTCTCCCAGAGTACCAGAACCAACAAGTCCGTTCATTCTGCTTCCGCCCTTTCCTTGAGTTTTTAAAATACCTGCGGCCTGTTTTTGTGTTGCATCAAGGTCAATTTCAAGAGCGCCTGATTTTGACTCTTTTAACCATGTAAACACTGCGGGCATTACACCCTTCCATTGAATACTCATAAGTTCTATTATTTATACAGTTCAAAATTACATACAGATGCTTATATACGCTATGTTCGTTTTATCCACAAATGATACTATATTATCCATTATGAGTTATTATATTAAATTTTAAGGATAATTTTTATATTTTTAGTTCATTAAAGATTAAAAATGAAAGTCTTACCTTTTAAAATACCTAAACCCGAATCGGACGCTTTGGTCTATCAGGTTGATCTTGAAACCACATTTTACGATCAATTGCATCAACATGAAGAAATTCAGCTGAGTCTTGTCGTGGAGGGTGAGGGTACTTTAATTGTTGGTGATACTATTAACGACTATTCCGATGGAGATGTTTTAGTTATCGGGAGTAATCTACCCCATGTCTTTAAAAGCGATCTGAGCGTTGGCAAAAAATCGCATATGCTCACGTTATTTTTTACTAAGGCTGCCTTTGGGACTCATTTTTTCAGCCTGGAGGAATTACATGAATTGGAACCTTTTTTTAAGCGTGCCGCACATGGATTTAAAATTACTTCGGATAAAGAGGCCATCCACAGTTTATTTTACACACTGGAAACCGCTTCTAAGTTAAGCAGGTTCATTATCTTATTGGAACTACTTAAAATAGCCTCGGTGGCCTCCTATAAAAGTCTATCGTCTTTTATTTATGATAAAAAGTATACCGACATAGAAGGCAAGCGCATGCGTGATATTTTCGAATATACCATGACCCATTATCATAAGGACATTTCGTTGGAAGCTATTTCCAATGTGGCCAATATGACTAAAAATGCTTTCTGCAAATATTTTAAGAAGCGTACCAATAAAACGTATTTTGGGTTTTTGAACGAATTACGCATTGAAAATGCCTGTAAATTATTATTAAGTCACAGAGATCTACCAATAATACACGTATCGGAAAAATCGGGATTCAATAATATATCTAACTTTAACAGACAATTTAAAACCTTAAAAGGAATAGCACCAAACATTTACAGAAAAGTGAACGATTAATGAAACGACAACACCTTTATATTCTTTTAGGCATTGGATTGATTATTACTATTTTTGGTATTGTAACAGGAAAGTTTTTCTTTCTGTTCTTAGTTATTCCTCTTGGATTCGGATTCTTTAGAAAGAATAACGATAAAGACACCTGACTTTAAGTTTTCTTGACGTATTGGGTAACAATTACTATTTGCTGGCCATCTACTTTACCTTCAATATACTCTGCATTTTCATGATCTAATCGAATGTTTCTAACAGCCGTACCTTGTTTGGCAACCATACTGGATCCTTTAACCTTAAGATCTTTCACCAAAACTACAGAGTCGCCATTCTCCAGAATTACGCCATTCACATCGCGGTGAATTATTTTTTCACTTTCATCCTTATCTTCACCAGTAGCCCTGGCTAGAGACAAAGCTTCATCGTCCAGATACATCATATCCAACAAATCTTGAGGCCATCCATCTTTACGTAATCGTTGCAACATTCGCCAGGCCATTATCTGAACAGCCACAAACTCACTCCACATACTGTCATTTAAACATCGCCAATGGTTTGCATCCATATCTGTATTGCCCTCGATCTGATCTAAACAGGTATTACATACCAAGACACTGTTATCTACCGTTTCATTCAAAGATGGGGGAATGACATATTGTTTTAAATCGTTGGTAGCGGTACATAACTCACAGGTTGAATTACTTCTTTCTTTTAAGGTTTGCAATACACTCATAATATAGATTTTTTGATTTTGCAATAATACACCTAAATTAAGGCTCTTACAATGGTAATCTCTATTTTTTAAAAAAGAAAAAGATGCCGGAAAAGGCATCTTTTGACTAAACCATAAAAATCTCATCTTTTATTTTCTGAGTTCATGCACCGACTGATAAATATAATCGCCATGTACTCCGGTAAAATATTTACCTACTTTCTTACCTCTATCCTTACGGGCTTCTTCATCTGGCCATGCTTCTTTTCTTAGTTCTTGAAATCTATCAAACATTTTATCTAGATCGGCTAAAGACTCCACTATAAACGCTTCAACAAACTCTGTTCTGTCCGCTCCCCAAGCATGTGCATGCGGATAATAGGCTTTTATATATTCATTCTTATTAATTAGTTCATCAAAATAACTTTCTCCTAACTCTTCGAACTCATCCTTCGATCCATCTTCTGGAAAAGCAAAATGGCTAACTCTTACAAAAGTAATTAAATCCTTATCTGGTTTAGCATCCATAAGCTTAGCTCTACCCATCGTTACATAAATTTCATCGGAATGCTCGTTAGCATAATAGGCCATTCTCTTTTTTATGAATGCTTTTCTTTCTTCTTCATTGGGCCAAGCTTCTTCTTCCAACTTTTTACTCCTTTCTGTAGCTTTGTCTATGTCATTCCAAGAGGCAAAGGCCTGAACATATTTTATTTCAGTGTTATCTGCTGTAAACATATGTAAATGGGTAGAAGTTCCCATAATGTATTCATTTTTCATGGTCACCTTATCTAAATACTCTTTTTCTACGGCCTTCCATTCCTCCATTTTAAAGTCTTCATAATCCATATTCCAATGCATAGTTGTTACTGCAATGTACTGTGGGCGCTCAGGTACATCTTGTTGGGCCAAAAGTGTAGTGGTACTAAACAACAAAACCAAACTTAGTAGTGCTGTAAATAATCGATTGATTGTTTTCATAATCTGATAAAATTTAAATTAGTATACTAGTTAAAATCAAATACTTCTTTAAGGCTCGGGGACTGAAAACAAGATTTGAGACAATCTTTTATTTACTATTAATCGGAACTATTTTTGGAGAGTACTAAATATACAACAAAAAAGCACTCGTTTTACATTCGTAAGCATTTTCCAGTTAAATTAATGTATCTCTTACTTTTTTAGGCATGGTTTTTACAACCATTTCATGGGAGTGGTCTATGAGATGTAAAATAAATTCTGACGACAATTCGCCTTCATGGATATAAACGGTATTCCAATGTTTTTTATTCATATGAAAACCTGGCCGTATACTGCTGTAATCAGATCGTAACGTTTCTGAATATTCTGGATCGCACTTTAAATTTACCGAAGCTTTTCCCTGTTCCCAGGCATCTAACGGCACTAAAGCAAATATCTTACCTAACACCTTAAATACCAATACATTTTCATCAAACGGAAAATCTTCCGTTGTTTCTTTTTTACTTAAACAATAATCTCGAAGTTGCTCAATATTCATATTACTTTTCCAAATTCCCTAAGTGGGTATGTTTAAAATTATCCAAATACTTCAAACCGTAACCAAAAACCCTGTCTAAAGCGGCATGGGAAAATAGTATAACACCAATTAATTGTATTATCTGGCTTCCTAAATAAATTCCTCCCAAATACAATAAAACAGCTAGCCCTTTATGGTGCAACACGTTATAGGTTATGGCTCCTACCTTTGCACTGACCAAATATCCTAACATCCCTATATCTGGAGTTAGCAGTAGCACCAAAAACCACCACCAACTAAAATCGAGAATATTAAAAAAATATACACCTAATACAAAGAGCAGTAACTCTTCCATTTTTAAAACTAGACTCATGTGTTTTCAATTTTATAAAGGATGGGCTTGCTAGGTGTGGCATCATTCTCAAAAGACGCTATTTGCAAGTTTAAAATATAAATGTCATCTACCACAGAATTTGGCACAAAAATAAATTCGGTTATCGTTGCATGTTTTCGTAAACTACCTTCAATATTCCAAAATGCACGATGTGCCAATAGCATACCATCGTCCTTCTCCTTATCTATACTGGGTAAATCTACTAATAAATGTTGCACCCCCTTTTCTCGCAAATAAATAGCGGCATCTTCTAATAAATAAGGGGGATTGGTGTGAGAATACTGAGCATATAACTTTTCCTTAGTATTAGGAATCGTTCTTATAACAATCGCCTCTCTTTTTTTATTACCAATAGCAAACTGTAATTGCTTTTTTGAAATCACAAAATCGTCTTTTAGCTTTTCGGGAGCTACGGTAATAACTTCTGCCAAAAAGAAAAATTGCTTTAATTTCTTATTTACCGAATAGGGCCGCTCTGTTATATGCCCCACACACTCCGTATGTGTACCATGAGCGTGTGGATTAAAATAAATATTATTAAAATTGATACTGGCCCCTTCTTTTACACTGGCGATCCAGTCACCCTCAACCACAGGTTCAATTCTGGGTGGACCAATATACCAGGCATTCACATTCTTCTTCGACGCTTGCAAAGGCATTGAAATATCAATGGGTTTAGACAAATCTATTTGAAGTTTTTTGGATCTGTATTGAATAGTTGCAATCATTTATGCTGAATTTATTTCAGCATCTTTAAAATTAAGATACTATAACTCCAAATATAAGTTTTTTAAATCTGGATTCTATGTTTTAATTAAATTCCGTTTCCATTAGCCTTCCAGTTTTTAATTTGTTTTTCCTAATAAAAGCCTCATGATATTCGTCAAATCTTTCAAAGTACAACAACTCATGAACATTATACCTTTTGGTAGATAAGGCTGCTTAACCTTTAAGATGCATTTCAATTTCTTTTTCAAATTTTTGTTGCACCTACATACAGGACTGTTCAATTTTTATTGGACAATATGTAAACATATGCTTCTTTCAAAATTGAAATTTTATTAGATACTGAATCTAGTTCAGCATAAAGAGTTCGGACGCAATACCATCCACTAAAAATTTCCCTTTTGGTGTGGTTGTTATTTTCTCAATGTGATTTTTTTCGTTATCAACATCGATCAAAAGAGTCAGTAAGCCTTCATTAAAATACGTCTGTGCAGCTTCCAATACATGATGCTTATAGACTTCTCCAAAATCACTTGCGATAGTATTTAAAGATATTCCCCAAATGGTTCTGAGTCCGGTCATTACATACTCATTATACCGATCCTGAATGGACAGCTCCTCGATGGTTACCGGCTGTACCCCTTTTTGGATAGCCTGTATGTATTTTGTGTTATTGGCTATATTCCAACTGCGTTGTATTCTATTAAAGGAATGCGCCGATGGTCCTATACCTATGTATGGTTTTCCCTGCCAGTACGATGTATTGTGCTTTGAAAAATAATCCGGTTTTCCAAAATTTGAAATTTCGTAATGTACAAAGCCCTGCTCGGTTGTTCTATCCATTAAATGATTAAAATGCTGCAATGCCAAAGATTCGTCTAAAGGTGGATAGGTCCCTTTTCGGATAAATGTATCCAAAGCCGTTTTTGGCTCAACCGTTAAGGCGTAACTCGAAATATGATTGACCCCGAACTTAAAAGCTATTTCCAAATTATGATCCCACTTATTAATATCCATACCCGGAATACCATAAATAAGATCGATGGTAATATTATTGAAATAATGCTGCGCGATATCCAGACATCTTTGGGCTTCCAATGCATTATGTGCCCGGTTCATACTTTTCAGATCGTCTTCAAAGAATGACTGAATCCCAATACTCAGCCGATTAATTCCGGTATCTGCTAATGACATTAATCGTTCTTTGGTTAAATCATCTGGATTGGCCTCAAGTGTTATTTCGGGAGCCTCTGTTACGTTATAGCCTTTATAAATGGCACCAAGAATACTTCTTAATTCATCATCACTCAATAAACTGGGGGTACCACCTCCCAAATATATCGTTTCAACATTTTGTCCCTTAAATTCATCCTTTCGCAATTCCAATTCGGCAAGCAATGCCTTAACCAAATCGTCTTTTTTCTTCAGAGAGGTTGAAAAGTGAAAGTCGCAATAAAAACATGCCTGCTTACAAAAGGGAATATGAATATAGATACCTGCGATGATCTTCGATTTTAGATTTATGAATTACAATAAATTATACAAAACATACCCTGTCATTACCAATCATGCCTGACAAAAAATGAGTTAACCTATTTTGTCCTGATTTTGTTTTACAAAACTTGCCCATCCCGAATAACTTTTACCTACCGACACCTTACCCGAATTATAAAAATGGCAAACGGCGGCAGCTAATCCATCGGTAGCATCCAAATTTTTAGGCAAAGTTTTTAATCCCAGCATCCCTTGAAGCATTTTAGCCACCTGCTCTTTACTGGCATTTCCATTACCAGTTATAGACATCTTTATTTTTTTGGGCAAGTACTCGGTAATTGGTATCTGCCTGCTCAAACCTGCCGCCATGGCAACCCCCTGGGCCCGACCTAGTTTAAGCATACTTTGCACATTTTTGCCATAAAAAGGAGCCTCAATCGCTATTTCATCGGGGTGATGTGTATCAATAAGCTCGATAGTACGTTCGAAAATAAGATTCAACTTTAAATAATGATCGTCGTACTTTTTCAGATCCAGTTCATTTAGCTGTAAGAAGTGCATGGTCTTTCCAACAACTTTTATAAGTCCAAACCCCATAACGGTCGTTCCCGGATCGATCCCCAATATAATACGTTCTTTACTCATGCTCACAATAATAACAACCACTAAGCGAAATTGAAAATCCAACGGTAAACGTTAGGAGGTTTCCATTAAATGATCCATATCCGGTGGTTACCGGATCGAAGTCATCGCCCAATCCTAAAATATAGGAAGCATCCAAATAAACCGATAAGGCATCAGACACTCCAAAATGGCATTCCAAACCTCCCATCGCATTAAGGAAAGACGTATCGTTCTCCCCATAATCTACCAAAGGCTTTATCATTGAAAATCCCGGACCGGCATGGGCAAAAACCCCAATGCGTTGCGGTACAAAACCTAAAACGCGTGTTACATTACAAACCAGTTGGGCGTTAAGCCTGGTATAATTCACTTTAAATTCGGGCGTATTATCCAGATTAGAAAAACGATTGTATCCAAAATCCAGTTTTGTTCCCAACAAGGAATTAAACATATACTGAACTCCCAAATTGATGCTGGGAAAATTTACAGATTTTGCCTCAAAATCATCTACAAACCCCGATTGCGAAGGACTATTGACGCCTAATGCTATTTGTCCCTTAAATGTACTCGGGTCTCCCTGCGCATTCCCCTGAAAAAACCACATCATACCAATAGCAAAAACAAAGTATTTATATCTTTTAAAACTTGAGGTCATAACATATGGTAGTTTTATTTGCTTACATTGGTCTAAACCACAAATGTAATATCATACAAAACTAATCAATTCTTTTTTGCCGCAACTGATTATGATATAAACAATGGTATTAATCTCCTCCTACCAACAAGAGTAAAAAAATATTCTTTCAATAATTTTTTATACTATTTCATAACATAAAACAAGGCTAGATAATTACCTAGCCTTGTTTTTAAATTAGTATCCCAATTTTTTTTTAAAGGTTATACCTTTAGTTTTGTATAGGGGATACGCATTTTAATCTCCCAAGTACCTGAATCGTTAATTTTGATTCCCCAGCGAATGTAAGCCTGGTTAACTATAACGCCTGTATCCGGATCGGTAAATGGCGCCCAGTCTTTGGCTCCATAATCATTTTCATAAGCTTCTGTATCTACCGTGAAGGCATCACGTGTTGTAATATAATACATTAAATATGAATTATTACCACCATAGTTTCTCGCATACTGAGGAAATGGAGGTGCTGGTAATGAAAACGTAGTCGATGTTGCATCAGACACCGTTTCTATAGAGTTATCGTGATAATTTTGAAGATAGGAAGACCCTGAAGGATAAAAAGGTATTTTCGCTGGGTCTAAAGGGTTATCATAACTATCGGTAATTATCATTTTTACATTGACACCTAAAGCAGGCTCATTACTAATCTTAGTAATAGTAATGTAAGGATGCGTTCCATCTAGAACACTTGGGACATTATCGTCAAAACCATTTGTAATCTTGGAGGTATATAGTGCACTCAAAGAACCATTTGACTGGTTAACCAAGTTAAGCCTTGATCGCATTTCTACAGGAAATTCTACTGGCACAAAAGGCTCCAGTTTAACCACCACAAAATCATCTAATTGGCGTTCCCCCCTTACGTTGGTCGCTTTAACATTTAAATGGTAAATATCATTATCCGTTACATTACGGGTGGATTGCGTAAAGGCGAATTCGCCACTAACGTCATTCATAAGAATAGAAGGTTGATTTGTTAACTCTAACTTTTGATTGACTATTTCCAATGATGTATCGGTTTCTGGATTAAAAGGTTCTTTCCATGTTAAAATTTCATGTTCCTCAAACAAAGCATTTGTGGGGTTACCATTACCATCTGTAATGCTTGTTATCTCCCAGTGTAATGGGTACGTAGATCCCTCGATGGCTGGTGGTGCACTTTTTACAAAAATGCCACGCGGCGCAAAAATGGTATCTTCCAAAGCGTGGATATTGTCACTTAAATAGCCTATTTCTGGCGGCTTACAAGCAACAATAAGAAGTGTTATGGTTAGAAAAGAATAAAATATATTTTTCATGTGTTTTTGTTTTTAGATTATACGCTTATACACTTAAACAATATTGCACTAATTACTTTTGTAATTAAATAGTGTATGCCCTCCCTGAAGTACATATATCATTCCGTTAGTGGACTGCAAATTGGACGTTCTTACTACAAACTTATCATCCTTTTCATCCGGATCGTTTATCGTTCTATCCCAGTCATCCCATTCGGATCCATTCTTATAAGTAAAGTATACATACTCTGGGTACGATTCCAATTCGTTTCCATATTGGTTTGTGGGTTCCAAAGAGATACGACGCTCTTCTCCGTTTGTAGCGGTATATATTTTACCCTGATCTGGAGTCATATTATCCCGGGTTATTTTGCCGTTAAAAATATAACCTCCTAAATATTTAGTAAGTGTGTCTACCGGAATGTCATTTACAGTATATTCTGCCAATGGATCGCTTTGGCGTAGTTCACTTAAAACTTTGTCAATATAGTGTTTAATGGACAGGTTGTTTGGCGCAAAAATAGTGGTCTCGCCATTGACCAAGTCCTCCATACCCGCACGTTCAATAAGTATGGCCAAGGTGTCTAACTGCTCATGGGATCTAAAGAATTCCAAAGTAGTTGTACCAACATTTGGATTACTAAGGCCTCCATCTGTTAAATAGTCGCCACCATTGTCGCAGGCATAAACTGCAAAAAGCAGAAGTATTGGTAATATTATATTTTTCATCATATTATGTCTTGTCTTAAATTTTACTTACAGTTTACCTCTCCAGTATTCTGTTTGAAGAATGGATGGGTTAATAGAAATTATGGAAGGGTGTACTGGCCAGAAATAACCTTTTTTATCGTTCCTTACCTGATTGGCCCAACTAACCCCTTCAAAGTAATCCATTCGAATTCTGTCGTAACCAGATTGGGCCTCACCAACAAATTCAATAGCGCGTTCATCAAAAATGGCCTTAAAGAGGGAAGTCCTATCTGTTGCCCCTGTGTAATTAGGAACATTTGCTTTGCTCCTAACCATATTAATATCTGAAACTGCAGTAGTTCCGTTACCTGATCTGGCATTTGCTTCGGCTCTTAGTAAGTACATATCTGCTAAACGGAAAATTAAAATATTGGCTTCAGAGAACTGCGCATAGGCATTTTCCGAATCAGGATCTTGCGTCGAATACGAGTACTTCATTAAAAAAGAACCATTCGTTGTACCATATTCATAGAAAAACAACTCTTTACGTACATCATTTTCTCTATCTGAATCTGTAGCCATCATTTCATTACCATAAAAATCAGCGTTCCATCCCGGAGATCTGTTAGTATTAACAGAAGAATAGGCGAAGGGATAATTTAAGGTTAACCCCGTATGACTGTTATCACCTTTTGTTACTCTAAAGGACTCATTAACATCTGAACTCACATTAATTTCAAATAAACTGGTTTCAGATTGTCCAATGCACATTCTGTCAACACCATTTTGTCCTTCAGAAGCATAATCGATTAAACTAGCTCCACTATTATTAATAACGGAAGTAGTGGCATTAATAGCTTCTTGGATCATGGTACTGTTGTCATTATCTCTTCCTGCATACCATAAGGCAATGTGTGCTTTTAAAGCTTCTGCACTGGCTTTATTAGCTCTAATAGCCCAATCGGAAGCTCCAGGAGAAGAGTATTCCAATAAACTTATAGATTTATTAACAGCCTCTAATGCATAATCCAAAACTTCCAATTCTGGAGCTCTGCTTATATCAACTATATAACCGTCTTCTGTAACAAGCTGATCGATACTCTCTATGGATTCATCAATAATTGGCACATCTCCCCAAATACGAGCCATATAGAAATAGGTTAAAGCACGAACAAATGCAGCCTCTCCCATTATTCTGTTTTTGTCTTCAGTAGAATCGAATAAGTCATCAGACATATCTTCTACATATAATTCCGTTGTAAGTGCCCAGTTAGCTGCTCTGTAAAAGTTCTTCCAGTTTCTTGAGGCATCTCTATAAGCTAAAACATAGTTCCCACTTCCTTCAATGTAGTTAACAATCCAGTTTCTACTATCCATAAAAGTCATACCAGTCCATTCTCCCCAATATAGGAAATTAGATTGCGTCATAATAGCTTCTTTAAATAAGCCATAAGCTCCAGCAACAGCCTGTTCTGCATTTGCCTGGCTAACCCAAAATACGTTTGGATGTGTAATACTTACTGGCTCCCTGTCTAAAAGGTCATTACAGCTTACAATTGTTAGTAAAGCCAAGACCAATCCATATATTTTTAAACTCTTAAATCGTTTCATAATCTTTTAATTTAAAATTTAGTATCAATTCCTATTGAAATTGTTCTGGCTTGAGGATATCCATTTCCATAAGTATATCCTTTGGCATCTACCATAGAAGCATCCACTACTTTTTTAGAACGTTGCCATTGGTAAGGGTTCAATACCGAAGCGTACAAACGCAGTCTGGTAAGGCCAATATTTTTCATAAAGGTTTCCTTTTGATCGAAAGTATAACCAATGGACGCATTAGTAATTTTCCAATAATCACCGCTTTCTATCCATAGTGTTTGATTACCTCTAAATCCGTAAAAAGGCCCACCGATGCTACCCACGGTAGGGTATAAAGCAGGAAAATCAACACCTGCCGCTCCATCGCCCGGTTGTTCCCAAAATGTATGTGCACTTAAGTCTGCCAAACCTCTTCTTGCCCAAGCATCACCAGTGCGATCATACGCATCCAAATAAGCATTTAGTACGGTGTTTTTTATGTCTGCACCAAAAGAGAACTGGCTATAAGCTTGCAAGTACCAGCCTTTATATTTAAAGTTTATGTTAAAAGCTCCTTGTATATCCGGAATTGGAGAAAACTCAGTTGCGAGTTTTTGGTCATGCTCTTCATTCAAAAGGTAATCACCGTTCAAATCTCTCCATATAGGGAAACCAGGTCTTATAGCCGCCCAGGCTGCTTTACCTGTTAACGGCTCACCTGTAAATGGGTTTACGGGTAACTGACTTAAATCGTCTATAATATAATCGTTGATAAACATTTTATATAAGTTAAGTGGTCTACCCACCACATAACCATAATTACCTCCTATATAATCACGATTACCATTAGGAAGCTTTGATATAAAGTTTTTATTCTGCGAAAAAACAGCCGTTAAGTCCAGATTAAAATCACTGGTTCTTGGAAATACTTTATAGCGTAAAATCGTTTCCCATCCGTAGTTTAAAACGCCTGCAATATTGGCAGGAGCATAATTATAGCCTGAATAAGCAGGGAAACTCACATCGAAGAATAATTGATCGGTACTCTTATTATAGGCTTCAAAACTCACATTGAATCTATGGTTAAACATTTCAAGGTCAAAACCAATATTCCATTGTTCGGTTTCTTCCCATGTCAATGCGGAGTTTCCTATTCTGTTGTAATTTGGAATTACACCAGTAACACCTGCATAAGAGGACACATTCATTTGATTTGCCCAGAATGTATTACCTCCGTAACCTAAGCTGTAAGCTCCATATCTTCTATAGTTTTCAGAGAATTGCTTTCCGTTAATTCCCCAGCTTCCTCGTACTTTTAAATAATCTATCACATTGGTAAGCGGTTCAAAGAAGGGCTCTTCGGAGATCGTCCAGCTTCCCGCCATTGAATAGAATTTTGCCCAACGCACATCCTCCCCAAATCGAGAGGAACCATCGATACTAAAAGTACCATCAAACCGATAACGATTTTTAAACATATAAGACCCACGTCCATAATATGATATTAAAGCATTTTCACTTATATCTGTATCTCCAGTAATCTCATCTGAGGCATATCTACCATTAATAACCTTGATGGCATCACTACCAAAACCAAAAGCAGCCAACCTCATCGTTTCATATTGGTTATAATCTACACGATTACCAATAACACCCGTTACCTGATGATCACCACTATTAAATTCTTTAAACAAACTTAAATAAGTATCCGCGGTAAGATTGTTTCTATTGTAAAGCGAGTAACTCGCAAATCCGTCTCCTTCTGTCCTAATAGTCGAAGGTTCGTAGAAATTCTTTTTATTACTATTATATACGTAACTCAATTGAGAGTTCACCGTTAACCAATCTGTAAGATCTAAATTAGCAAAATTAGAAAGTGTTAAACCATAAGTTCTATCGGTATTTAACTTT
Organism: Snuella lapsa; assembly: GCF_039539345.1. Classification (NCBI taxonomy): domain Bacteria; kingdom Pseudomonadati; phylum Bacteroidota; class Flavobacteriia; order Flavobacteriales; family Flavobacteriaceae; genus Snuella; species Snuella lapsa. The sequence continues at coordinate 44,216 of NZ_BAABCY010000006.1, forward strand.
TCATTTAATTCACCTTTTAAAGATTTGCGCCGTGCTTCGGAGATATAAAACAGGGACGAATTTAATCCCGCTGGGTTAACTGGTAGCGATGAATTTAGACTATAATTATATTGAACACCATAATAAGGGTTTCCTTGACCTGTTAATTGATCGCCATAAGTAAATCTGGTGATGAGCTGATCTTTAAATTTTTTACCGGCTTTGAAGTTTAAATTAGAACTAAACGTTATCCTTTTTATACCGGTCCCCTTTACAACACCTTCCTGATCGTCGTACCCTAATGACACCCTATAATTTGTTTCTTCACTTCCGCCACGCATACTCATATTGTATTTTTGAGCAATACCGGTTCTGTAAAACAACCCTTGATAGTCTACATTATTATTAAATGCAGGGTTTAAACTATCTGATAACACCATGGGTGTTGTACCGTTTTGCAACTCGTAAGGTGCCCACCAATTGTTTATCATATCCCATTTGGCATTACGCTCTGCAGCACCTACAAGCATAGGAGCTAACTCGGGTTTTGGCTGAATCCCTATACTAGAAGAAAAGGTAAATTCGGGTCTTGCTAAAGATTTTCCTTTTTTGGTTTCGATAATAATAACCCCATTAGCTCCTCTGGAACCATAAATGGCTGCGGCCGAAGCATCCTTTAAAACATCAATACTTTCAATATCATTGGGGTTTAATGATGCCAGGAAATCTTGATTGGATACGTTATAACCTGCTAAATCTTCCAAACTTGTTTGTACACCATCTACAACATATAAAGGGTTACTGTAAGCTATATCGGCATCAATGTTCGCCCCAATACTGGTATTTCCTCTAATCACCAAAGCACCCCTACCCGCCGGAGCTCCAGTCATAGTGACGCTTTGCATACCTGGTACTTGGGTTGCAATAAGCCCTGACACATTCAAAACAGGAATTCCTTCAATCGCATCAGATTTAACGCTAGATACGGCCCCTGTGACTTCTCTTTTAGACACTTTTTGATACCCAATAAGCACGATTTCATCTAACTCAGATGCTGATTCGTTTAAAGTAACATTAATGGTTGTTTGGTCGGCAATTGGAATCTCCTTAGTTGTAAACCCTATATATGAAAAGACTAACACCGCATTAGGGTCTTTTGCTTTTAGGGTATAATTTCCATCAAAATCGGTTGAAGTTCCCGTGTTGGTTCCTTTTACAAGAACCGTTACACCTAGCATAGGCATCGCATTCCCGTCTACCACCTTACCTTTAATCAAATACTCTTGAGGTTTAATATCTGACAGCTCAATCGGAGAAATTTTAGGCATAACCGTCTTTTCCTTACTTACATTTGATTTAAGAACAATTTGTTCATCTATAACCTTAAAAGTAACTGGCTGCTTATCAAACAAGTATTTTAATATTTTTGAAATGCGTTCCTTTTTTGCTTTAATGGAAACAATTCTTTTTACATCAACTTGATCTGTATTGACAAAAAACTTGAAGTCAGAAGCTGTTTCTATTTCTTCAAGCACCTTTTCAATAGCTACATTTTCGAGATCCAACGAAATTCTAAAACTTTGAGAATACGTATTGGCATGTATTTGAAAAAGTGTTATCAATATAAAAAATGAGGTTATCTTCATTTTTAAATCGAATTTAAAAAGAGTAAAGTCATTACTCTTTACTTTACAAAGTATTTTCATAAATTTGTGTTTGGTTGTTTTTTTTGATTTAAATGCAATCACTTTATATTCCGGGAAATGTTGCGACCATTTTCCGGTTTTTTGTGACTTTTTTGTAAAAGAGATTTTATGTCTTAGTGTTTCATCGGCAATACTAATTTTTATGGTTAATAATTAATTCTAAATTTTATAATTGGTTTACTGTTATTCTATAACTATCTTTTTGTTCTTAATTTTATAAATGATATTTGAACCACTACTTAATGTTTGCAAAACTTGCTCGATAGTTTCATTGGTAAAACTAGCATTAAACGTACTTTCTTCTAAAACTGCATTCTTGTTTTGTATGGTGACATTGTAATACCGCTCTAATTTTTTTCTAATAATCTTAAATGGTGTATGTTTAAAAATCAGCTTTCTGTCCATCCAAGCCGTATAAATATCTGTTTCTACTTCTTCAACATCAATTTCACGTTGCTTCTTATCCCATGAAGCTTTATCATTAGGGCTCAATATCGCAGCTTCTTTTAGGTTAAACGGTTCTTCTTTCTTATATATGCCCACAGAACCTTCCAATAGCACAGTGTTAATAGCCCTATCTTCTTCATAACTGGAGATATTAAAAGTAGTTCCTAAAGCTCTAACATTTATTTTATCGTCAACTGTCACAATAAAGGGATGTTCTTTATCTTTAGCCACTTCAAAATAGGCTTCTCCATCCAAGAATATATTCCTTTCCATACCCTTGATAAATTTTACTGGATACTTTAGAGTGGTTCCTGCGTTTAAAAAAACATGAGTCCCATCAGATAAGCGCAAATCAAATAATTTACCATAAGGAACGGTTAACGTATTATATACTAGTTTTTCCACCTCGGAATCACTCGAATAAATCAAATGTTTACCTATATATTGCCCAACTACGTTTCCGTTAGCATCTTTAACTTGTGTGTTACCATCTTCACGAATGGTCTTAACCTCTCCATTGTCTAAGGTTAAGATTACATCATTTTTATCGAGAGACCCCTTAAAGAACAACTGATTCCTAAAGACATAGATACTTGAAACACAAAAAATACCCAGAATTAAAATGGCTGCAAACTTTAAATATCCACGTTTTCTCTTTAGAAAACTGTTTGGATATTGGTTACCATTCCTAGCTATTCGTTTTTGGATCTTTTTATACAAATTGTCTTGAATTAGCTGTCGCTCTCCATGTTTGGCCTCTACCCATCCTTCATCATCCTTTTGATAACTTTGTAAAAATTTTTCCAACAGCTTTTTTTCTGTTGGTGTGCATCGCCCTTCAAGATATTTATCTATAAGGCTTTCTATTTCTTTTCTAGATGACTGCATTATATTTAGTATAGTTTAGTGTTAATTTGGAATCGCTACATTATATAAGTTCCATTTAGGGCAAGATGGTACTATACTTTTTTTATTTTTTTTTTACCACATGAGTATTGCCAATTGACAAACCGGCTTCAAAACGAAGAAATTATTAAAGACAATTATTTTCTCTCACCCTTACAACAACCTAATAGACAAGCAAGTATAAAAAGAGAAGTAAAACAACATAAGATTCCTTTTCCAAATGCACTTTTAGGTGTTTGAGAGCCACTGAAATCTGATTCTTTACTGTCCTAATAGAGATATTTAGTTTATCTGCTATCTCTTTGTGCGATAAACATTCAAAACGACTTAAATAAAAAATTTCCTGACATCTTTTGGGTAGTTTTTCGCTATGGATGGCAACTATTCTTTCTAAGTCTTGTAGGGTTATCATGTCGTATGGAGATTCACTTGTTTCTTTTATATTGTGAAATTTTTCGATGTCCATATCTATAAACTTAGTATCCCTAAAATGTTTATATATCTTAAATTTTAAAGATTGAAATAAGTATCCCGATATATTATGAATATTGGTAGTATTCCTATTTTTCCAAAGGGTAAAGAAAATGTCCTGTACCAAATCTTCACATATTTTTTTATCCTTTAAAATGTTAAAAGCATAAACATACAATTTATCCCAATGGTTTAAGTAAACAACCCTAAATGTTTTAGAGTTGATTAAATTCTGGTTTTCATCTTTATGGAGAAAATGCTTTTTCATTTACTTTGAAGAAAGTAATTCTTCAAATATAGAAATTTATTTAAGAAATACTATCTATCCCCAACCAAGTTATCCTGTATAGTATGCAGATATTTACAATCATTTTCATATTAATGTTACTTTGCCCATTAGATACAAAAAAAACCTACAAATTCAACATGAAAAGACAATGAATTAAAAGTGTTACTAAAATATTTTCTTGGATTATTTAAAGAACTAATATTACAGAAAACTTTTAGATGTACCTTTAACAATCGAAACCAACCAATTTTACATGACCTTTATTTACTTTTCATACTTACTTTTAATAGGATGCTTTCTATACGGATTTGATAAGGTTAGACCTTTTAAAATTAAAGTAAAGAAAGCCGAAATATCTTTTTCCATTATCATTCCTTTTAGGAACGAAGCCGAAAATTTACCGAAACTATTAACATCTATAACTTTACTAGAATACCCTTCATCTCTGTTTGAGGTTATCTTTATAGATGATGATTCCAACGATCATTCTAAACTCTTAATAAAAAAAACTGCTGCCAGTTCGCCTGTAAACATCAGGGTTATACCTAATAAAAGGATCAGTTATTCTCCAAAAAAAGATGCCATTACTGAAGCTATTAACCAATCTAAATATGAATGGATTATCACCACAGATGCCGATTGCATATTGCCTAAAGACTGGCTACATAGCTTTAATAGTTTTATTCTAGAAAATGACACTTTATGCATTGCTGCTCCGGTTACATATAACACAGGAAAGTCATTTTTAGATCGTTTCCAATTACTGGACATGTTGAGTTTACAAGGAGCTACCATAGGAGGTTTTGGCTTAAAAAAGCCTTTTTTATGTAATGGTGCTAATTTATGCTACAAAAAATCAATTTTTAAGAGTTTACATGGTTTTAATGGCAATGAAGATATTGCTGGCGGTGACGACATTTTCTTCCTCGAAAAAGCAGTAAAAGCCTACCCTAGTCAAGTGCATTATTTAAAATGTCAACAAGCAATTGTTACCACCGCAACGCAAGATTCATGGCCAGATCTCCTATCCCAGCGTGTACGTTGGGCTGCTAAAACGAGTGCTTATAACAACTGGTTCGGGAAACTCACCGGATTAGTTGTATTACTAATGAACAGTTGGATTGTTTGTGGCTTAATATTAACTTTAGCTGGAGTTTTTAACAGTTCTTACTTTCTTTATTCATTGCTCATTAAATTTTGTGTTGATTTTTATTTAATTTATAAAACCGCTGCATTTTTTAACACTAAATCTGCATTAAGCAGTTATACTTTGGCCTTCTTTATCTACCCTTTTTTCAGCACGTATATCGCTGCTAACTCTATTTTTAAGGGCTACACATGGAAAGCAAGGTATTTTAACAAATAGTAGTTTTATTTATTTTCGTAGCTTTATATGTTTTTTGAAAACTTCATGTTTCATGAGAGCTTTATTTTTTCTACTGTGTGTTCTGCTATTAAGTTCGTTAAATTGTTTGTCTCAAACAACCTATACAGTAAATGGAGAGCCACTACTGCTCAAGACTGAAATTAAAGGCGCTTTACACCTACTATCTTTTCGGAAAAATGATCAATATCGTTTTTTTATTAAGGATAAAAATGATACTATCACAGAGTTAATTCATCCCAGTAGTGCCGGTAACACATATAAAAAGACATTAGAGTTACTAACTAAAGGCACAAATATGTCAGCAAAAAATGTTGGCTTTGGACGTTACAGCTTAAAACAGTTCATTAGAGCCTATAATTCCAATGGCCACAAAAGATATGCTTACACAGGAGAGCGTGTTCAGGCCCAATCCCGGATAGGCATTTATAGCGGTATTACAAATCACCCATTTATAGACACTCCAGAACAGGCTTCTTCTGCTTTTCTTGGAGCCATCTTTGAAATTTACGAAAAAAATAGTGCCGCCAGACAAAGTGGTTATTTAAGTTTTGAGCAGGCTTTAGACAACAACCACATAAATTATGTTTCCTCACAATTTGCTCTAGGTTACAGGTTTCGGTTTATAAAAAACAATATAGGAAGTACATTCCTTAACTTGCAAATGGCACATTTTACATTTTCGAATCGCACTTTTACCCAAGCAAACGGCACCGATGAGCATGAAAAAAACACCAGTTTTAGTGTCCCTTTAATATTTGGACTAGGATCTGATATAAAGTTGGGAAATACCAGTTTTATAACTTTTAATTGTAACGAAATATTTGCTGTATTTGCAGACTACCATAATAGCTTTCCTCTTAACTTTTCGTTTGGATATAAGTTTAATTTACCTTAACTATAATAGGTAAAACAAATTCTGTTTTAACTTGCTGACCGCGTTTTAGTGCTGGAAAAATTTGCGGTAATGAATCCAAGCTTTGCACTAGTAAGCTCCCAATATTAGGAATTTCTTTAGTTGTGAGCGAGTCTATTTTAGCATTTAAAAGTGCTAAAACACCTTTTTCGGACAACTGAAATTGCAATAAGATCGTATCCTGAACATCTTTGGTAACAATTAGTGCTTCCTTTTGCAAATACTCTGCTATGTGCGTAGTTAGTGTACGCTCAAAACACAGTTTGCGTACTTGTTTCGATTCGGATGAATCGCATAAGGCAAAACTAGGATAGGCATCAACTTCTTGCCAATTAAAAGTTCTTAGCTCTTCCTTTAAAATGGCTTCTGGAGATGTTTTTTTTACGTTAAAATACTCGCATGACACCAGTACTAAAACGAACAGAAAAATTCCAATTTGCTTTATCGATCGCATCGTGAAATCGAAAATACAATTTTTTTGGTTTTTAATCAGTGTTTAAATCATTCTTCACGAATTTTTCCTTGTTCAACGCTCTAATTCTAAAATTAGCCATATTTATATAACTGCTTTTAGGGAATCTTTCTTTAAATGCTTCATATAAAGCTATCCTAGTATCAATATCTTTGTAATAGTGATCTTTGGTATAAATCAAATAAAAATGGGCACTATCACTTTTTGGGTTTTCATGTATTGCCCTGTTAAAGGCTTCTATGGCTTCTTTATGTTTTTCTTGCCTGTTTAAAACCATTCCTAAGCTTTTATAGCCTTCTTCTAAAGACACATCTTGTAATTCCAACGATTCTGCAATATATTTTTCGGCATTTTCAAAATCATTTATCCGCTCGTAAAGTTGGCCTTGCATATACAAATTACCAGAGTTATTTGGTTCGTATTTTAAAGCTTCAAGGCCTTGTTCTATTGCTTTTTCATATTCCATTATTTTAGCATAGGAATAGCTCAATTTTTCATGAATAAACTGCGAAGACTCATTCAAAGCTATTAATTTTTCAAACCAAACGGCCGCCTTCTCATACTGTTTTCGCAAATAAAAATTCTGGGCTTTTAGGTTGATTAACTCCTTATTGTTTCCATAAGATAACAAACCGATATCTATGTACTTATCGGCTAATGTATTCTTCCCTTTTTTAAGGTATATCTTTGCTAGGCTATAAATAGCTTTTTGATGTGTTGAATCTAACTCAATTGCATTATAAAATCTATTTGCCGCCGTAGAATCATTTATGCGCTCTAAAGCCAAACCTAATTCGTAATGGTAATTGGGGTTTTTATGATCCAAATAGACCAATTCATTAAAAACAATAGCCGCTTCATTATATTTTTTAGTCTTATACAGTAATTTAGCGTACTCATATTTTAACAAAGCTTTTTCTGGATTCTCATCTATACTTGCCTTATAATTTTTAAGGGCTTCGTCATAATTACCAATGGCGACATACGATTTTGCTATCTTATCTAATACCACTGACTGCTCTTTGTACAACTTATATTGTTCGATAGCCTTAGAGTAATTTCCATTTATATACAAGCTATCTGCCATATTTAAAACCGAAGTCTGGGCTTCGGCTTTAAACAATACAAATAAGAATAATAGTTTTGTAAATCTAATCATTATTAACGCTTCACTTGAAATACAATTGGTAACGAATAAGGCACTACTACATTTTTACCTCTTTGCTTTCCAGGGATCATTTTGGGCAATGTCTTTATTACGCGGATGGCTTCAGCTTCTAAAGCTGGATGCTTTGCCCTCGAACGAATATCAGTTATATTACCGTTTGTGTCAATCTTAAATATTACATTAATATTTTGCCTTCCTTTCACTCCCGACTTCTTTGCAAGCTTGGTATTAAAATTTTTATTTACATGACTTTGAATTTCATTAGACATACATTTTTTTCGTTCATCATTTGAGGTTAGTGATTCGCATCCTGGAAATACGGGGACTTCTTCTACAACAGCAAAAGGAACTTCAATATTGGATTGATCCAATGATGGATATGCCACTACAGCAACCTCATCTAAGAGTTGTGTATTATCGACTTCAAATACTATGGGTAAAGAATAAGGCACCGTTACATTCTTACCGCGTTGTTTTCCTGGCATCATTTTAGGAAGTTCTTTAATAACACGAATGGCTTCAGCTTCTAAATCCTTATGTGGAGCTCTTGCACGTATGTCATCCATACTAATAGTTCCATTTTCACCTATTTTAAATATCACGTTAATACGTTGCCTTCCTTCTAAACCTAGACTTTTTGCAATATCTGTATTAAACTTTCGATTTATTAATTCACGTATTTTATCGGACATGCATTGTTTTCTCTCTTGGTTAGTTGCTAAATCTTCACAACCAGGATAAACAGGCACTTGATCGATCACCGCAAAAGGCACTTCAATAGCTTCTTCTGAAATATCTTTTTTCTTATTTTCACCATAGGCAATAACCACTGTTTCATCAACGGTCGATTGATCTTGAACTTGAAAAATTATTGGTAACGAGTAAGGAACAATAACCTTTTTACCATTGTTTTCTCCCGGGATTATCTTAGGAAGGGATTCAATTACTCTAATAGCTTCTGCTTCCAAGGCAGGATGGGATGCTCTTGAACTTATCCCAACAATATCTCCTTTCGTATCTATCTTAAAGATAACATTAATACGCTGTCTACCTGTCAAGCCTAATGAATCGGCAATAGCTGTATTAAAGTTTCTGTTAACAAATTTCTGGACAGCTTTAGACATACATTGTCTCTTCTCTTCGTTAGTTATTAGCCCTTCACACCCCAAGAATACGGGAGCCTTATCTACCATCGCAAAAGGCACTTCTACTTCGTTTAACATTATTGCCTCCAAATCTTTTGCCCTTTCACTATTACCTCCAATGTCAATAATTATTGGCAACGAATAAGGAACCGTTACATTTCTGCCTTTATGTTGTCCAGGAATCATTTTTGGCAAGGTTTTCACAATTCTTTTTGCTTCAACTTCTAACTCTGAATACAGAGCCCTTACAACATTAACATCTATCGTATTCCCCTCTTCATCAATTTTAAAAATAACGTGTATGCGCTGTTCTCCTATTAAATTTAATTTGTCGGCTACCTCGTAATTAAAATTATCTCTTATATGCTTGGATACGCCTTCGGTTAGACATTTTTTTAAATCCGCGTTAGATAACCCTTCACAGCCTGGAAAAGCAGGTACTCTATCTACCACATCGAAACCTACATTGAAACTTGGGTTATTTAATAAAACTGCCTTAGAATCATCTCTCTTATTAACGGAAAAAAGACTTGCGTGTGACTGAACATACATTTTACTACCATCTATATTCTCAATTCGTAACGCATTTAAATAGTCATCCTTTTTTATCAAGTTAATTTTTTGTTCTTTTCTCTTTTGCTCTTCATCTGTTAACGCATCCATATCATTTACTAACAGCCTTAAAACACCATGTTTAATATCACTCTCCCACAATAATTTGGCTTCATCCGTTTTCTTATATTCCAAATAATCAGCATAAGTCATTTTTTGTTGCCTACTCAAATCCTTTACGAGTGTTTCCCCTTTGCTTAACATATACTTATCTGCCATTTGACTTTTGTAAAAGTCTACCCTCGACACAAAATAACGATCTGAATTAAGCTTACTTGCTGTTAGTATTTCCGTAAAGGACATACCCGCTTTTTCCATATCCAGTAAATCACTGTAAAGCTTTTCTTTTAAGGATTCATCGTCTAATTCCTGGTATTGGTTATCACTATTATTGCCTTTTCTTTGAGCTTCGGCAGAAGTATACACCAACATACCGAATACCAACGGAATTAAAAGGGCATACTTGATTAAATTAATCTGTTTGGATCTAGATTTACTTAACATAACAATTCGTTTTTTGATTAATGATTGATTGAAAAATGTATTGATGAAAGAAATATGTTTTGTTTCGAAAACCTGAGAAAGTAAATTTTGATAGTATTGATTCTTATCTTGGTACTTTATTGCTTGTGAATCGGCAATATACTCATGGAGTGCAGCCACACGATTTTGGTACATGTACACTAAAGGATTAAACCAAAATAAAACCCGTAACATCTCAAAAAACAATAAATCGATAGTGTGGCGTTGTTTAACATGTACCATTTCGTGCATTAAAATCATTTTCTTTTCAACTTCCTTGATCTGTTCCCCTAAAAATATATAATGAAAGAATGAAAATGCCTCACTGCTATTTATCAACCTAACAATCAAAGCTTTATCAAAACGTTTTTTAGGGTTTTTAAAGACAAAAAACAATATCCTAAAAAACTTAAACAAGAAGAACCCAAAGGCTACGGCCATACCAACGTACAACATAATTTCCCAAACTGACATACTTGGTGCTATCATTACGGCATCTAAAACTATTGGCTCCTTAACCTCTGTAGTTGTCTGTCCTAATATTACGGGAGGAAGCGTTACGATATATTCTGATGGTAATGTTTCTTTTAAATGTTGTATTTTTATAAAAGGCAGTAGTATTGACAAAACCGCCGTACCCAACAAATAACCTCTGTTCCAATTAAAAAAGGTTTCTTTATTTAAGAACACATCATAAACCAATAGAAAGAACAATTGGAATACGATAGTTTGTAAAATATAATGCAACATAACTACTTCTTTTTATTGATCTCTTTTAAAACAGATTCCAGCTCTTCTAGACTGATATCGTTCTTTTTAACAAAGAATGACACCATACTTTTAAATGACCCCTGAAAATAGCCGTCGACCAATTTATTTATGGATTGATTACTGTATTCCTGTTTGGGTATTACAGGAAAATAAACATGTCCCTTTCCTTCCTTTTCATAATCAACAAAACCCTTACTCTCTAAAATCCGAACAATGGTAGACACCGTATTATAGGCTGGCTTAGGATCTGGAAGCTCTTTTATAATAGCTTTTACATTAGCCTTTTTAAGATTCCAAAGTATTTGCATGATCTCTTCTTCTGCTTTTGTGAGTTGTTTCATGTATTTTCTTTTACTGTTTTTATCATGGTAACATCCAAATAATCATTCTATGGCAGCAACCAAAATTTTAACTATCCACTTTTTATCTGATTATGTTTTTAACTGACCATATTTAGATACAATTCATTTAAAAAAATGGTCATTACTTTGTTCAACTAAAATTTTAGTTAAAACTAATTTTTTAGTTCACAACTAAGTATCTGATTTTAATCAAATTATTTTAACAAAAAGAAGAAGCCCTATGGGTCTCTCACCTCCATAGGGCAGTAAATTGCTATTATCAACAAGAAAAAATTGAGGGATTAATTAATTTTTGTAGTGTTGACAGTATCAAATATAAAAATAAGTCTGATCTTTTAGGTGTGGGAAAACCGTAACGGTTTTACGGTTTAATTACACTTTTCAATTATAATATATGTTCTCGAAGCTAAAAAAATTTGAACTTTATGAAAATTTTATTCTTAAATAGGCAAATTATGCACAATTTTAAACAAAACCTTTCTCCCTAGCAGCCTGTAAAAGCGATTCATCCTGTCCATCTTGAATGGAAAATAATTCTTTTAACTGCTTTTTTCGTTTTTCTACAGCGCTTAAAGAAATATCTAAGTGCGAAGCTAAGTTTTTAGTTTTAACTCCTTGCGATAAAAGGTGTAATATTTTTCTGTTTTTTTCATCTATTACGATGTCGCTAGTAATAGATTTTCTTATAAAACTATTTACTGTACCGCTATAAAATGGCGGGTTATTAAGTACCGCTTGAAAAGCACTGGCCAACTCACTCGATGTCAAATCGCTCTTAATTAAAAACCCTTCGGGGTCAATGGTTTTGATTATGTTGTGAATTCTAAACGGCTCATTAAACATGGTAAGTATTACAATCTTGGCATTTGGCAATACCTTTCTGGCATATTCTGCAAGATCCTCTCCCGATGTCATCGCACCATCTTTAGAAGGAGGCAAACTTATATCCACAAACAACATATTATAAGGTCGTTCTTTTTGAATGGATCCATCCATGAGCGCAACAGCCTGATCGCAGTTATTTGCTATATCTATTTCTAAATTTTGATGCTCCTTTTTTGTAAAGAGTAAGGTATTTTGATACCCTTCAATAATCATAGGATGATCATCAATCATTAAAATCTTGATATCTTCGGTCATGGTATTGGTTTTTAGTTAATTGGGGCTTTTAATGTTACGGTAGTTCCTGCCTCTTTTTCTGAAGTTATGGTAATCTTACCTTGAATATCTTTAATTCGAGCATTCATATTTTTGAGTCCTATACCAGATTTTGCTTTATTAACATCAAATCCAACACCATCATCTTTAATTGTTAAGCAAATTACATCTTTTTTTAATTTAAAACTAATTGTTACCAAAGAAGCCTCTGCGTGCTTATGGATATTATGCAATGCTTCCTGAATAATCCTATAAATATGAATCTTATTTTTATTAGGCAAGGTCTCCCAATTAATAGTATCGTCTTGTTTTAATTCGTAATCCAGTGCATAAACTTTTGTTTGGGTTTCTACAAGAGTTTTAATAATGTCCATAAAACCACCCCCGGACACAAAATCTGTATTCAACTCATGGGACACTTTTCTAATATCTTGTTCAATAGCTTTAAGCTCGTCTATATACTGACTCCTAGTATTTATAGCCTCAACACTATTATTCATATTCAAACTATCCAAACTTAAACGGGTACCAAACAAACGCCCTAGAACACCATCATGCAGCTCTTGGGATATTCGCTTTTTCTCTAATGCCCTTGCTTCTTCTACATTATCGTGTTGCGAAAGCATTAAATTGTAAATCTCTTCATTGGTTTCCTGTTGTTTTTGAATAAACTGTAACTCCTTATTCTTGTTACGTTGGTTTATAACTACGTATAATAACAAGGAAGTTATAATTATCACTACAGATAGTATTAATAGCCACATACGCTCTTTGGCTATTTGGATATTTTCTTGTTCGACACGCTGCGTATCGAAGCGTATTCTAGCAAATTTATCTCGAATTGCTCTTTCAGCCTTTTGAAGGCTATCATTAAGCGATATATATTCATTTAAAAACATAAACGCTTTATCCTTTTCTTCAATTTCTGACAAAATTAATAATGACTTAAGTAGATCATCGTTACTATATTTTTCAGAAATGTCTTTTGCCTTATAAGCATAATAAAGAGCTGAATCTTTCTGGTTTTTATGGCTATAATACTCAGCCAAATGTTGATGAATAATTATAGAATTATATTCCAAACCAGCCTCGCTACAAATTTCTAAAGCATTCAAATATAAACTTGGTAATTGGTCAAACTCCCTTAAAAGGTACAAGGTATGGGCATAATTACCTAAAGCCAAAACATAAACATCTGGATAATTTGCCACCAAACCCTTGTTGGCCAAAATCCTATTGAAAGCTTCTTTAGCCAATTCATATTTTCCAACTGCCTTATATGCATACCCTATATTGTTTTCCGACAAACCTATACTTCTTTCAAAATCACCTTCTAGACTTTTTTTTAATTCAAGAGCCAATTGATGATACTTTATAGATTCTTCGAACAGACCAAGCTCATTAAAAACAACTCCTAAATTATTATAGTTGTACGCCTTATATTGATTAACTTCTTTACTTTCCTTTAGCTCATTTAATAATGTTAGCGACTCAATTGAAGTAACCTCACTACCCGTAAAATCTTTATTATTTTTTTGACAGACAGAAATACCGTAAAGCGTTATGGCTGTTTCATATTTATAATCGTATTTTCTAAATACTTTTTCTGCTATTTGATAATAATAATAGGCTGTATCAACTAATAATGATTTTCGAAATAATTCACCAATCTTATAGTGTTCTTCTGCTATGTAAATTGAATCAAAAGTTTTATTATTTTTTAGAACGTTATGAATAGAATCAATCTTGTATAAATTCTGTTGTGTTTGCGATTGAATGCTCACACAAAAAAAGAAGAAGAATAAAGTTATATAGAGTATTTTGCCCTTCAATTATTATAGTCAATTAACTTTACTCCCAAATGTATCCATAATTTTTTAATTTTTATAATATCATTTTAGCCATAAAAAAATCCCATACTTAGTTGTATGGGATTGTTTCTTAATACAGGTTACTGTATTAGTCATCTCCCTGACCTCCAGTATACTGAACTTTAGAGGTTTCTGGAGATTTTAGTATATCATCTTCATTAAGATCTTGTTTAGTACATGATGTAAATGCTGTTAACACTACAGCTAGCATTAAAATAACTTTTAAGGTTTTCATATCCATTCGATTTTAGGGTTAAACTATTTTTCTCTATTTGTTAAAAAAAATACTAATAACTAAGACCTTGAAATCAAGTGTCTCGGTCGAGGGAAAAATGGAATAATTAATCTAAAATCGAATGCATAAACAATGCATACAGATTTTACTTTACTAAATTGAGGGAATTGGCATTTCTGCCTAAAAATGGATTAATTTTCTTGCGGAGCTGAGGGTAAAATTATAAATGCTCGTTAAGATGCTACTAAAGTAGGTTAAACTACCTTTATTACGAATAAATAATCGATGAAATGCATATTTAATCGATTAACTGCGTTTTATTGTTGTTTATGTATAAAATACCGTCTATATTTTAAAGTGTTGAGCCACTTCGTATTAAGCTTGTTTTGACTATTTTTGTCTTAACATCGTCGTCACCTAGGTTATTTTGGAGCCTATTAATGAGTAATTGGGCTGCATTGGCTCCAATGTCCTTTGCATGTTGTCTAATAGTTGTTAATCTTGGAATACTGTGATTAGATACCGATTTACTTGAAAAACCTATAACAGAAATATCTTTGGGAACTTTAAACCCAAAACTTATGGCTGTATTGATGGCTATAACACCCGAAGCGCTATCGGCTGCAACAACCGCATCTATACCTTTGTTTTCTTTAAAGAAGTCATGTATCTTCTTTTGGTGGTCATCATAACGTCCCATTCTTAAAGACAAAACCTGAAGATCTTGATTCTCCAAAATAGCTTTTGCATAACCTCTTTCCCTTAGCTTACCAACACTTAAATCATCTATATTGCTTATAAAAGCAATATGTTTTCTACCTTCATCTAGCAAACTTTTAGTAGCATTATAAGTCGATTCAAAATCATCTACAATAACTTTATCACACAATACGTCGTGAGCCACTCTATCAAACATAACAATTGGAAGCCCTTTCTTTATTGTATTTTTAAAGTGATCTACTTCATTTTTCATCTGTGTCTCTTGGGCTACACATAATATAAACCCATCTACACTACCATTGGCCAATAACTGTAAACTCTCTTTTTCTTTTTCTAAAGATTCGTTAGAAATACATGTAATAATGTTATAACCATGATTAGTGGCTTCTCTTTCTATTCCAAAAAGTACTTTAGCTAAAAAATGATTAAGGATATCGGGAATAATAACACCAATTGTTTTGGTTTTATTTTGCTTTAAGCTTAATGCTACCTTATTGGGTTTATAATTGTATAGTTCGGCTAGTTCCTTAACACGTTTTACTGTCTCTTCACCTATTTCCTCACTATTATTCAATGCTTTAGAAACTGTAGAAATCGAAACATTTAACTCTTTCGCCAATTGCTTTAAAGTAACCATACTATTTACACGTAATTTATAAGTAACGCAATTTACAAAAATACGTTCTTATAATACCACTGTATAAAAAATTAAGATTCAATACACTCCAAAACATAAGAAACCACCTAAAGAAGTATTCAAAAACTCCTTAACAAAAACGAATCATCACTTAATTACCTGATGGTTAACTTCTTTTTGTTTGTAACAGCTTGAACCTATTTTAGGCGGCTTCTCTTTTTTGGAGAACTTATTTTCTAAGACTTCTAATAATAGTAAGTGCATTTTTGACGTCAGCTTCTAATTTCGCATAGTCTTTGTTGGCCAATATTTCTTTTGAAATTAATTGCGAGCCCATACCAACACAAGTCACGCCAGCATTAAACCAGCCTGAAAGATTTTCTTCCGTCGGAGCAACGCCTCCGGTAGGCATAATACTAGTCCATGGTTGTGGTCCTTTAATACCTTTTACAAATTTTGGGCCATACAAATCCCCAGGGAACAGTTTAACAATCTCACATCCCAATTCTTCAGCCCTTGCAATTTCGGTTAAACTACCACATCCTGGTGACCATAGTACCTTTCTTCTATTACAGACTATGGCAATATCTTCACGTAACACAGGTGTTACAATAAAATTAGCCCCCAAAGCCATGTATAATGATGCAGCTGCAGCATCGGTTACAGAACCAACGCCCATTATCATACCCGGTAATTCTTCGATAGCATATTTTGTTAATGCTCCAAAAACTTCATGGGCAAAATCTCCTCGTGCAGTAAACTCCATTAAACGAGCGCCTCCATTATAGCAAGCCTTTAATACACTTTTACTTACTTCAATATCACTGTTAAAAAACAAAGGAATCATCCCTGTTTCTTGCAT
The DNA here is from genome assembly GCF_039539345.1 of Snuella lapsa. Lineage (NCBI taxonomy): Bacteria > Pseudomonadati > Bacteroidota > Flavobacteriia > Flavobacteriales > Flavobacteriaceae > Snuella > Snuella lapsa. Next base: position 60,849 of record NZ_BAABCY010000006.1, read on the forward strand.
TGCATTTGCAACTTCTATTCTTGTAAATTGAGCCATTCTTATTTAAATGTTTAATTTTTTATTTGTGTAATTGTTAAATCGTTTAAGACATAACGGTTTAACAATTACACATTTATTTTATCTAGCAACACGTCCTGAAGCATCACCTCCCATTAATTTTTCAACTTCTGCAACTGTTACCAAATTAGCATCTCCTTTGATGGTATGTTTTAAACAGGATGCTGCTACTGCAAAATCCAAGGCATTTTGGTCATCTTCGGGATAGGTTAACAATCCATATATTAAACCTCCCATAAACGAATCACCTCCACCAACACGGTCTACAATATCTGTAATTTGATACTGGCGGGTTTCATACATTTTTTTGCCATCGTATAAAACACCAGCCCAGGTATTATGTGACGCAGAAATAGAACCTCTTAATGTTGTAATAACCTTTTTGGCTCTTGGGAATTTTTTCATCATTTGTTGACAAACCGACAAAAAGGCCTCTGCTTTTACATTATGACCTTCTGTTTGAACACTAATTCCTTCTGGTTTTATGCCAAAATGCATCTCGGCATCTTCTTCATTTCCTAGAATAATATCGCAATATGATGTTAATTCGGTCATGATAGCCTCCCTATCTCCTCCATATTTCCATAATTTTGCACGGTAATTCAAATCGGTTGAAATCGTGATACCCTTTGCACTGGCTGCTTTAACTGCCTCCAAGCACACATCGGCAGCACCTTGAGAAATCGCCGGTGTAATTCCTGTCCAATGAAACCATTCTACACCTTCAAAAACAGCATCCCAATTAATCATACCTAGCTCTATTTCTGCCATGGCCGAATGGGCTCGATCGTATACCACTTTACTTCCTCTAGATACTGCACCGGTCTCTAAGAAATAAATACCTAAACGATCTCCTCCATAAACAATCTTGTCGACACCAACACCGCGTTTACGCATTTCCATCATCGCACATTCACCAATATCGTTTTTTGGTAAGCGCGTTACAAAATCAACTGGTATCCCATAATTTGCCAACGACACCGCTACGTTAGACTCTCCTCCTCCATAAACCACATCAAAACTACTGGCTTGGGAAAATCTTAAAAATCCCTGTGGAGCTAACCTTAACATGATTTCTCCAAATGTTACTACTCTACTCATATTCTACTTTAAATTAAACAACTTGCTTAATCGTTTAAGCAGTTGTGTCTAAAAGAAATCAAAACATTAAATAGCATCTAGATGTTTTGATTATACCGACTAATACGTTATTTTTGCTTAAACGATTAAGCAAAGCTATAAAAAATTTGGGAAATAAAAAAAGAACGACCATAAAAGACATTGCCAACGTCTTAGATATTTCTCCTGCGGCTGTTTCTAAAGCCTTGCATGGAGACTCTCGTATTAGTGCTAAAACAATAGAAGCCGTAAAGGAAGTTGCTAAAAAACTAAATTACCAACCCAACCATCTCGCAAGTGCCTTAAGAAAAGGCAAAAGTAATTTAGTAGGCGTTATAGTTCCCAAAACTAACAGTAACTTTTTTTCTTCTGTTATCCAAAATATAGAAGAAATTTTAAACAAAGAAGGGTACAATATTATTATAACACAATCTAATGAGTCTTTTAAAAAGGAATGCAACAATATAGATGCACTTTTATTTACCCAAGTTGATGGTATCATTGCCTCTATGGCGAATGAAACTATTGATCTTGATTATTACGAAAAGATTAAGTCCTATGGGATTCCTTTAATTCTGTTTGATCGTGGTGAGAATAATTTAAATGTTGATTACATAGGTATAGATGATTACCAAAGTAGTCATCTAATTATAGAACATCTAGTAGGTCAGGGCTGTAAACGTATAGCACATATAGGAGGTTTTAAGCATACCAGAATTTACAATAATAGAATTCGTGGCTATGTTGACGCAATAAAAAAACATAATTTACCTCTTGATGATGAATTGCTGTTTGAGAGTAGTTTAACGATTGAAGACGGAAGAGAAAAAATGAACCAGTTATTAGCATTAAAAAACAGACCTGACGCCGTATATGTTGCTGGAGATTATGCTGCTCTAGGTGCTTTACAAGTATTAAAAGAAAATCGTATTAATATCCCTAAGGATATCGCTCTTGTTGGTTTTGGCAATGAACCTTTTACATCTATGGTTAGCCCAACTATTTCGAGTATCAATCAGCACAGTGGAGAAATTGGAAGACAGGCAGCTTTAACATTTCTGGAGCGTGTAAAAATGACTCCAGTAAAGCAAACATTGAACAAAATAATTCTTAATGCCGAATTGATTGTAAGGGATTCTTCTAATATTAATTGGAACCTTTAAAATTAATAATATGAATCTACCTTATGCTTGTTTAAATAGTCTGCGATCCCAATTTTTTGAGCCTCTTTTTTAAACTCTGCAGGAGCTTTTTTAAATGATTTTTTAAAACATCTAGAAAAATATTTTGGATCGTTAAAACCTGTCATGAATGCAGACTCCGAAACAGAATAACCATATTTGGTAAGTAAAACAGCGGCTTTTTTTAATCGTATAAGCCTAACAAAATCTAACAAGCTATGACCAGTCAAAGCTTGACATTTCCTATAAATACTAGAATATCCCATATTTAACATATCAGATAGTTCCTCCATTTTAAAATTCGCATCATCCATCCTTAAGTTAATATTTGCCACAAGATTTTCAAGAAAAACTTCATCTTGGGATTTCTTTTCTTTTAGATTGGGACTACTTATAAACTCTTTTCGATATTTGGATATTATATGCTCCTTAGACATAATAATATTTTTCACTTTAAGCAATAACTCATTGGTGTTAAAAGGTTTACTTATATATTCAATGGCTCCAGATTGCAACCCTGTTAACTTAGATTTGGTAGAGTTCTTAGCCGTTAACAACACAACAGGTATATGCTTTGTTAAGTGATCCTCTTGAAGTTTTTTGCACATTTCTATCCCGTCCAGTTCAGGCATCATAATATCACTTAAAATAAGATCGGGGAAGTTACTTTTAGCATAATAATACCCTTCTTCTCCATTTTCGGCTAGAATAACATTATATTCATTACAAAGGATATCCTTTAAAAAGCTTTGAAGGTCATAATTATCTTCTACAATTAAAACCGTCTTTTTTAATATATCTCCTTTGTTTTTTTCTTCTAACTGTGCCGTATTTGTTTCTTCTGGTAGTTTTGTTTCTTTAGGCTCATCTGCTATTATACGTTCAAAATCGTTATAAGATTCCTTTGCTATAGGAATAACAACAGTAAATACCGTACCATCTATTGGAGAAGACTCAACTTCTATTTTTCCTTTGTGCAGATCTACCAATTCTTTGGTGAGCGCTAATCCAATTCCCGCTCCCTTTTTGTTTTTACCAGATTTTGATTGATAAAACAATTCAAAAATATTATTCAGTTCTTCCCTAGGTATGCCTTGTCCCGAATCGGTTACTGAAAGCTTTATCATCTTTTTTGAATTAATCGGAATAACCGTTAACTGAATATTACCTTCTTGCGGCGTAAACTTGAATGCATTAGACAAAAGATTATATACAATATGCTCCAATTTCTCCTTATCATACCAAGCTTCTGATAGGTTTTTAGGACAATTAATCGCAAAATCAATGTGCTTTTTTCTTGCTAATTCCTTAAAGGACAAACCTACAGCTTCAATGTTTTCGTACAGATCATTTTTAGTTACATTTAGCCTTAATGTGTCCAACTCTTTATCCCTAACCAAAGTCAATTCACGTCCAATTTTAGAAAGCCGCTTGGCGTTGTAATCAATAATACTAAGACGTTGCTTTAACAATAAATTTCCATTAGCTTCGGCACGCTTTAACATATCCTCTATTGGGCCTAATATTAACGTTATTGGGGTTTGAATTTCATGCGACATCTTTGCAAAGAAATTCATCTTTGATGCATTTAACTCGCTATCTTTTTTATGGCTTATTTTTTCTAAAAACAGATTTTTTCTTAAAGAATACCAACGCTTTATCCCATAAGCCAACAGCCCTAATATACATATATATACAATATATGCTAGTGGTGTATTCCACAGCGGTGGTGCTATTGCAATAACAATCTTTTTTACAGGAATATCCCATACACCTTTTTTAGTTCCGGCTTTTACTTCAAAAGTATAATTACCAGCAGGTATATTAGTATACGTTGCTATACGCTCTGTATTACTTGTAATCCAATCTGCATCAAATCCCTCTAAACGGTAAGCATAATAATATTTGGGATCTAAGATATTATTGCCAACAGCCGAAAATCGGAATGAAAAAGAAGATTGTGCGTGCTTTAATTTAAGGGACTTAACATCATATAGCTCATTTGGCACCTGATCTGGAATTAAAACATTTGCTGATTGATTTAAAACTTCGATACTATTGATTTGCAACGTGGCTACCGACTGGTTTTTATTCAAGTCTTGGGGATAAAAGTAATTCAACCCTTTAAACCCTCCAAAATACAGCCGCCCATCCTTAGCTTTAAAAACACTTCTCGACATGAACACATTATCTTGTAAGCCATCAGCTTTATAGTATGTTTTTACAATAGAGTCTTTTAAATTAAAATGACAAATACCGTTGGTAGAACTCAACCATAAATTGTCGTTATCTTCCATTATTACAGCAGACAAAGACTTATCTGCTAAAGCATCCAAATCTTCAAACATGGTATAGTTATAATTCTTTGTATTAAACTTTACCAGTTTCCCGCTTCCGTTAACCATCCATATTGTGTTAGCTCCGCCTACTGCCATAGACTTAACTCCAAGTGCTCCAGCTCGTGTTTCATTATTGACAGAATTACAATTTACAAAGGATGAGGCTTTTAATTCTTCCTTATTTTCAACGAACTGAAATAGACCTCCTTCATATAATCCCAACCAAATAGTACCATTCTGATCTTCAATTATAGATTCAACAATACTTCCCTTAAGACCATACGAATTATGCGCAAAAGAAGCTAACAGCTTTTGATCTTTAGAATAGACATTTATTGAAATATCAGATCCAACCCAGATACGCCCTTTCGAATCTTTATATACTGTCCTGACATCTGACGCTTTTAGATTTCTTGAATTGGATATCTCAACCTTTTTAAACTTATCATTCTTAGTATTACAAAACCACAAACCATTTTTATAAGTCCCTAACCACAAATTAGAATTATCGTCCTCAACAATGGATTGTACGTAAAATCCTTTACTTAAAATAGCATCATTAAAATATTGCTTCTCCTTTGTGCTTCCGTCCTCATTAAAAATTATTTTCGTTATACCCTCGCCATCCGTACCTACCCATAATACGCCTTTAGAACTTTTACACATACTAAGTATTCGTAATGGCGCATTGGATTGAGATCCTTCATGATAAAAAATGCTGTTGTTGGAATTGGGCAGGATATTTACCTTTCCATAATTTGTTATCACCCACAGGTTTTTATGAGCATCTTCATTAATATCTAATATTGTATTGGTACTCAAAGAAGATTCATTTGCGTTTTGCTTTGTAAATAATGAAACATCTCCTTTTTGTGCATCTATCCTATACAGTCCGCCTCCGTCTGTTCCTCCCCAAACATATCCATTGCTATCACAATATAATGCGCGAAACATCTCCTTCCGTATATTGAACAAGCGCCCTTTAAAAAAAGTATCTTGTATAAATTGTTTATTGAGTATGTCATAAACAAATAAACCAAAGGTCTCTGTTCCAATCCAAAGTTTATTGTAGTTATCTGCAACAATAACCAAGCCTCCTGGATAATCCTTAAAAGGAGCATCTAACTCTTCTAAGTGTTTAGATTTAGCATAGTAAACAAGGATAGTACCTGTCCCATAACCTATACTTAAAAACAACTCATTGTCTGGTCCAATTTCAATATCACTAATGAAATTTTCAGGAAACATTTTCTTTGGAACCTGTGTTATACTATCAATAACCGCATGAGCATAACGATACACGGCTCCTCTCTGAGTCCCCATCCAAACCGTATCACGTTTTACCTTTATTGAAGTAATTGCTGCTCCTTTCAATAAGGGAGAAATGGCTTCAAAATGTTTATTTCCAACATTATATTTGGTAAGTAACCCCCGATGCGATAGCAACCAAATATTCTTAGAACTATCCAACACCATATCCTTAACATAGTCTCCAGATTTTCGATTTGGAAAAAGGCTATTGTTGCTTATAACTTTATACCTGTACCCATCATAAATTAACAAACCTCCCCCATAAGCCATCCAAATATTCCCTATTGAATCCTGAATGGTTTTAGAAATTCTTATATCCCGATTATTTAATGTTGGAGAAATATGACTGAAATTAGTATGATTCTGTCCAGCAGCCAAACACACTGATAACATAACTCCCACCAAAAACATATAATATTTAAACTTCCGCATAAGCTATTTTCTTAAACGATCAAAATCTCTTTACAAAATAGAATGGTTTCCTCTAGTTCCAAAAAACAATACTTCTGAGCCTCCATTTAAAAGAAGAGTAAATATATTAATAAAATTCCATGAGGGCAGCTTGTAGATCAAGTCATTACTACAAATTAAGGATAACGTTTTAATCAAAAAGGTGGACGCTTTCTGCAAGTGCGGTAAAAAACTTAAAATATCCGACTTTATGCACAAAATAGCACCATATATATGTATATATAATTAACATATTTGGAATATCAATTTAAATTCATGCAACTTTATCATAAAATATACTCATGACATCAAGACGAAATTTTGTTAAGACCACCGCCCTTGCAGGAGCAGGTGCCGCCATATTGCCTAACCTATCATTTGGAAGCATGCTAGGTTCCGATGCTCAGAAGCTCAAACTGGGTTTCATTGGGGTTGGACTAAGGGGGACCAACCACCTAAACAATGCACTGCACAGAAAGGACGTGGAGATCACGGCCATTTGCGATATCGACCCCAACAGGATCAGCATAGCCCTGGACAAGATCGACAAGGCTGGCTTTAAGAAGCCCGAGGTCTTTGGCAGCAACGATTACGACTACAGGAACCTTCTGGAACTTAAGAACCTTGATGCCGTTATTATATCCACGCCCTGGCTATGGCACACCCGTATGGCCAAGGACGCCATGCTGGCCGGCAAGTACACCGGGCTCGAGGTATCGGCGGCCAACACACTTGAAGAATGCTGGGACCTGGTAAACACACACGAGAAGACGGGCACCCATATGATGATCCTGGAGAACGTGAACTACCGTCGCGATGTACTGGCCGTACTGAACATGGTAAAGCAAAACGTGTTTGGGGAGCTGGTGCACTTTAGGTGCGGTTACCAGCACGACCTGCGCTTCGTGATGCTCAACGACGGAAAGACCGCCTATGGCAAAGGGGTGGAGTTTGGCGAAAAGGGCATATCCGAATCCGTGTGGAGGACACAGCATTCTGTTTTAAGGAATGCCGATGTCTATCCTACCCATGGCGTTGGTCCGATAGCCGCTATGTGCGATATCAACCGAGGTAACCGATTTGTATCCTTAACCTCTCACGCTACAAAAAGCCGAGGACTGCATAATTACATCGTTGATAATGGTGGTAAAGACCATCCCAATGCTAAAGTGAACTTTAAAATGGGGGACGTGATTACCTCTACCATCGAAACGGCCAACGGCGAGACCATCATCGTTACCCACGACGTATCGTTGCCAAGACCCTATTCATTGGGCTTCAGGGTACAGGGAACGAAGGGCCTGTGGGAAAAGGACGGGGACAGGATATACGTTGAAGGGCAATCGAAGCCACATCGCTGGGACGAATCCAAGGCCTGGTTAGATAAATACGATCACCCGCTCTGGAAGAAATATGGCGAACTGGCAACGGGAGCAGGGCACGGCGGCATGGATTTCTTCGTACTACAGGCCTTTGTGGAGTCTGCCAAGCAAAACATAGCACCACCGATGGATGCATACGATGCGGCCGCATGGAGTGCCATTACCCCGCTGTCGGAAGCTTCCATAGAAAACAACGGCCAACCCCAGGACTTCCCCGATTTTACCAGAGGGACCTGGATTAAACGAAACCCCTACAACTGGATGAAAGACAGTTATTAAATACGTTATTCCAATTGTTGAATCAAGGCTAAATATTACAAGGTAGCCTTGATTCCATAAAATTTTCCAAAAATGATATTAAACAAACTAAAAGCAACCATACTAGTATTAATTTTAGGTTTATTTGCTCCAATTTTTGGCCAAAGTGAACTAACTAAAAAGCCTACCAGAACTGAGCAAATTACACCAATCCTAAAAAAAACATTTAGAGAGGATCATTGTCCTCAACGTGTTCAAGGAGGAGGCACAAAAATCTACAATGGTTTTATGCAATTTAATGGCGCTATGGACGGCAACAGACAGGTCGATCCACAAATAGCCGTTGGAGGCGGGTATGTCCTACACGGTACAAATTCAGGTCTAATTATTTATGACAAAAAAGGAATTTACGTTGACGGCGTTTCTCAAAATTGTTTTAATAAAGGTATAGATCCCAAAATGTTTTTCGACCCGCATAATAAAGTCTTTGGTTTCGACCTTTGGAATCCATGGGATAAGGAAAAGAAAAAACCTGTAAACATTTCTATTTCCAAATCCGATAACCCTTCTAAAGGATGGAGCATCTACCCCGTTCCAGCACCTAACGGTGTTGACGGTGGAGGCATTGGGTTTAGCAAAAAATGGATTGGTTATTCATTCCCTGGTGGTAACGAAAAAACTTTTGTACTAAGAATGAAAGATGCCAAAAAAGGCAAGGTTGCTACTGTTTATCACTTTGAAGGAAGCTTGGGACATCCCGTTTTTACCCAAGACAATATAGACGACCTCTACTTTTTTCATCTTACTCGAGAAGAATTCATAATAACCAAAGTGACCGATGATGAAAACGGCAATCCAGTTGCTAAAGTTATAAGCAAAACAAAACATAACTTAGAACATACCAACTATCCTCCAAAGTCACCTCAAAAAGACACAGATCAACTAACATCATCTGGTGACAGAAATCCTAAAAATCTGGTCTTTCAAAATGGTTGCATTTGGATTTCGCATGCCGTAAATTACAATGGACAATCTGCTGTACAATGGCATCAAATAAAAACAGACGGCACCATTGTTCAAACGGGATTGATTGAAAACGAAAACACCAATTACATCCAAACTACTATTGCTGTTAATAAAAATAACGATGTACTTATTGGCTTTCAGGAAACCAATGCCAACATGTTTATAAGTCCGCGATTAGCCTATCGCCAAGCCAGTGATCCATTAGGAACCGTTAGAGACATTGTCAATTTAGGCAACGGTAAAGGCGCAACCAACGGCACCTCTTGGGGTGATTATAGCGGTAGTGTGATAGATGGCGATAATCTCACAGATCTCTGGACCATACAAAGTATTGCCAATAAAGAAGGAAAAGGAGAAACAGTTATCGTTAAAGTACCTTTTAAAAAATAGTTTATGATCTTAAAAAAAATAAAAAATATTTCCATTATAGCATGCTGTTTGGCTTTAGTTTTCTGCTTCACAGGTTGTCGTTCTAATAACAAATCGGAGACAGCACAAAATGCTATTGACTCTACCACGCAGGTCATTATTCCAACGGCCGGTAATAGTTGGGCAGTAAATCAATTAAGTGAAAACAAATCTGTAATTGGAAAAGAAGGTATCCATAACTGGATCAACTTAAATACTATTATCCACACCTATTTTAAAACCACAACTCCCGGAAAAGTAAATATTTCCCTAGAGGCTAAAACAAACGATGGCTCTTCCGAAATTAAAGTCACTGTTGGAGGCATTAGCAAAACGATTAAAACAGACAACAATACGTATACTACCATTCAAGTTGGAGATTTTAATATTTCAAAAGGCTATAATCGTATTGAATTACAGGGAGTAACTAAAACCGGAACGACCATTGCCGACATAAAAAATATCGTGTTAAATGGTGAAATAACCAAAAGTAAACTGTATTTCGTAAACGAAGACTTTTATTTTGGACGTCGTGGTCCTTCAGTCCATTTATCATACAAAACACCAGAGAACAAAGACGTACTTTGGTATTATAACGAAATAAATGTCCCCGAAGGAGAGGACGTTTTAGGATCATACTATATGGCTAATGGTTTTAAAGATGGCTATTTTGGAATTCAGGTGAATTCAGAAACTGAGAGACGCATACTCTTTTCTGTATGGAGTCCATACAATACCCAAAATCCTAAAGACATTCCCGACGAGTATAAAATCAAACTCCTAGGAAAAGGCGAGGGTGTAACAACCGGTGAATTTGGTAATGAAGGTTCTGGTGGCCAAAGCTATAAAGTATACAACTGGAAAGCTGGACTTACATATAAGTTCTTACTAAAAGGCGTCCCCACTAATAATGATGAGACCGATTACACCGCTTATTTCTTTACTCCCGAGGATAATGAATGGCACCTTATTGCTAGTTTTAGGAGACCAAAAACTTCAAGATATCTACAAAATTTCTACTCGTTCTTAGAAAACTTCAGAACCGATACCGGATATATTTCAAGAAAAGCAAATTACCTAAACCAATGGGTTCACACAACCGATGGCCTATGGACAGAACTTACAGAAGCTAAATTTACAGCTGATGCTACAGCCAGAAAAGAATCCAGAATGGATTACGCTGGCGGAGTTACCGGTAACACATTTTATATGAAAAACTGTGGCTTCTTTAATGAAACCACCGAGATCAATTCCATGTTTACAAGAGAAGCCAACGGCATTGCTCCCAATATAGACTTTACTAAACTAGAAGTACCTTCCATAAAAAAATAAACACATGTGTTAAATGCACTTGTTAACGATAGTTGTTGTTTTTAATTTTTTTTGAATTATTCCTTAAAGCCTTTGATGTTAACACTCAAGGGCTTTAACTTTTTATGTTAATAACTCGATTGTTTTCTTTAAAACCGGGTTTCTATTTTCTTTATTCCAAATAACAGACAGTATGGCTCGTTGGGATATCTTATTAAGGTCTATAAACTTAACTCCCATATTGTATCCCTGTTGTAATGACTTGGGGACAATGGACAATCCTAAGTTATTCTCTACCAATCTATAAATTGAACTAGCATGAATAGTATTATGAGTTACTTGGGGACTAAACCCACTATCACCAAAGATTTGCATGACCTTTTCATAATAACTCGGACTATAGGAAGCATCAAATAAAATAAAAGATTCATTTTTAAACTGCGATAAATCTTTGAAATCATCATCACTAACTGGATGATTTTTTGGCAATACCAAACAAAACACATCTTCTAACACTGGACGAATCTCCAGGTCTTTTGGCACTCTGTCCAAACGCACAAAACCAAGATCGATATCCAAAGAAAGTAAATCTTTAACTTGTTTTTGATTATCCATTTCCTTTAAAGAAAAAATAATATTCGGATGTTTTTCTTTAAACTGCAATAACAAATTAGGTATCACTTCGTGCATAGCTGAACCAACATACCCAACTCTCAAGTTCCCCCCCACACCATCATGCAACAGTTTAGCGTGATCCAAAATATAGTCCAGCTCTTTTAAGTTCCTTTCGGTTGCTTCTTTAAGATACTCTCCCGCCTTAGTAAGTACAACTTTTCTATTGTGCCTGTCAAATAGCTTAATGCCCAAATCATCTTCCATTTGCCTTATTTGCCTACTTAAACCCGGTTGCGATATGAAAAGACGCTCTGCAGCCTTTCTAAAGTGTAAATCTTCAGCAACTGCTAAAAAATATTTTAAATGCCTAAATTCTAATTGATAACCCATAGTTATTAAATAACAACTTTAATAGTCTTGTTAAGCATTAAATTTAAAAATAACTTTGTAATAATAAAAATTGAAAAAAGACATGTTCTCATACGGTACAGAAACGTTAACAATCAATAAAATTATTGAAATATCGCAGGGTAATTTAAAAGCCACTCTATCTGCTGAAACCATTGATATGGTAAAAAAATGCAGAAAAAATGTAGAGACAATGGCAAACTCCAACAAAGCAGTTTATGGTATCAATACAGGGTTTGGACCGTTATGCGATACACAAATAACACCAGAAGAAACCAATAAACTTCAAGAAAACTTACTAATAACACATGCTGTAGGTGTTGGAAAACCCATTGACAAAGAATTATCCAAAATCATGATGATCTGTAAAGTACATGCATTATGTCAAGGATTTTCAGGCATTCGTTTAGAAGTGATCGAGCGGATTATATACTTTATTGAACACAACTTATTGCCTGTAGTTCCAGAACAAGGCTCTGTAGGGGCTTCGGGAGACCTGGCTCCATTATCACATTTATTTTTACCGCTTTTAGGTAAGGGTGAATTTTGGGTTGATGATGCAATTGTCCCTGCAATGGATGCATTAAAACAACATAACTTAACACCCATTCAGCTGCAAGCCAAAGAAGGACTAGCACTGATTAACGGAACCCAATTTATTTTAGCACATGCTATTAAAGGTCTTCACAACATGGCCTATCTGTTGGATTTAGCAGATGTTGCAGGCGCTATGAGCTTAGAGGGTTTTCAGGGAAGTGCTTCCCCCTTTAAGGAAGTATTGCACCTCATTCGTCCATTTAAGGGAAGTTTAGTTGTTGCCGAACGCATGCGTTTGCTTTTGAAAGACTCTCAAAATCTTGAAAACCATTTTGACTGTCCACGAGTACAGGATCCCTATTCGATCCGTTGTATTCCTCAGGTCCACGGCGCGTCACGAAATGCGTATTACCATTTGAAGGAACTGGTGGAAATAGAGATGAATGCCGTTACCGACAATCCCATTATCATCAGTAAAACGGAAGCCATTTCCGGTGGTAACTTTCATGGACAACCACTGGCCATGGCCATTGATTACGGTGCTTTAGCGGCTTCTGAGCTGGGCAATATATCGGACAGAAGGTGTTATTTATTACTGGAAGGCAAATACGGATTACCCCGCTTACTTACGGAAGCTGGTGGCCTAAACTCGGGCTTCATGATCCCTCAATATACTACAGCTGCTTTGGTTACCGAGAACAAGTCCTTATGTTTTCCGCCTTCGGCCGACAGCGTTCCGACCTCTTTAGGGCAGGAAGACCACGTATCTATGGGAAGCATTTCAGGACGAAAATTCAACCAGATCTTAAATAATTTAGAGAGCATTTTGGCTATTGAACTCATGTACGCTGCACAAGCTTTGGAGTTCAGAAGGCCTAATACGTTTTCAGAAATTATAGAAGCCAATTTTAAAATAATCAGGAGTAAAGTTGCTAAATTAGAGGAGGACAGGATTTTAAAAGAAGATATAGACGCCATGATTCGTCTGGTTAAAACACAGGCTTTTGTAGTAAAATAAAAGACAACTATTATGACATTTCAAGAACAAATAGAACAGGGAATCCCTAGCACTTTACCTCCTAAGCACACCTACCCCAAAGGCATCAACAGAGCTCCCAGGAGAAAGGATATCTTATCAAAGGAAGAAAAGCAACTGGCCGTCCGCAATGCTTTGCGTTACTTCCCTGAAGCCTGGCATAAAGAACTGGCTATCGAGTTTGCCGAAGAGCTAAAAAACTATGGACGCATTTACATGTATCGCTTTAAGCCCGAGTATGCCATGTACGCCCGTGCCATTTCGGAATACCCTGCAAAGTCAATGCAAGCTGCGGCCATCATGGTTATGATACAGAATAACCTGGATCCTGCAGTAGCACAACACCCTGAAGAACTGATAACTTATGGTGGAAATGGTGCCGTTTTTCAAAACTGGGCACAATACTTATTAACCATGCAATACTTATCCCAGATGACAGATGAACAAACACTGCACATGTACTCCGGACATCCTATGGGATTATTTCCTTCGTCTAAAAATGCACCGCGTGTGGTAGTTACTAACGGCATGGTCATTCCCAATTATTCCAAACCAGACGATTGGGAAAAATTCAATGCGCTGGGTGTTTCACAATACGGACAAATGACTGCCGGGTCTTTTATGTATATTGGCCCTCAAGGCATTGTTCACGGCACAACCATAACGGTCATGAACGCTTTCAGAAACATTTTATCCAAAACGGAAACACCTGCGGGGAAAATATTTCTAACTGCAGGTCTGGGCGGTATGAGCGGCGCGCAACCCAAAGCCGGAAATATAGCCGGTTGTATTACCATTTGTGCAGAAGTAAACCCTAAAGCAGCCATTAAACGCCATGAACAAGGATGGGTCGATATTTTAATTGATGATATGGATGAACTGATTGTCAGAGTCCGTCAGGCTCAGGAAAACAATGAGGTGGTATCTATTGCATTTATCGGAAATGTAGTCGATATATGGGAACGCTTTGACCAGGAGAACATCTTTATTCATGTTGGCTCCGATCAGACTTCATTACACATCCCCTGGACCGGAGGGTATTATCCAGTAGGCGTGTCATACGATGAATCTAATAGGTTAATTCGCGAGGAACCTAAAGTGTTCAAAGAAAAAGTTCAGGCTTCCTTAAGACGTCATGCGGCATCTATAAACAATCATGCGAAGAAAGGCACTTATTTTTTCGATTACGGCAATGCGTTCTTATTGGAAGCATCGCGTGCAGGTGCCGATGTAATGGATCTAAACGACATTGACTTTAAGTATCCATCTTACGTGCAGGATATATTAGGCCCCATGTGCTTTGACTATGGTTTCGGTCCTTTCCGCTGGGTGTGTACATCCGGGAAAGCAGACGATCTTGACATTACAGACCAAATAGCAATGAAGGTGCTTCAAGACATTATGCTTCATGCTCCCGATGAGATCAAACAACAAATGCTAGACAATATTACCTGGATTAAAGATGCTAAAAAGAACAAGATGGTTGTAGGCTCGCAAGCTCGTATTCTGTATGCCGATGCCGAAGGTCGTGCAAAAATAGCCAAAGCCTTTAATGACGCTATTGCTACCGGTAAGATAGGCCCGGTTGTTTTAGGAAGAGATCACCATGATGTTAGTGGTACCGATTCGCCATATAGAGAAACTTCTAATATTTATGATGGCAGTAAATTTACGGCCGATATGGCCATCCATAATGTTATTGGCGACAGTTTTCGAGGTGCTACCTGGGTCTCGATCCACAATGGTGGCGGTGTTGGATGGGGTGAAGTGATCAATGGTGGTTTTGGTATGCTATTGGATGGATCGCCCGAAGCCGAAGTACGTTTAAAAAATATGTTATTTTACGATGTAAATAATGGCATTGCCAGACGTAGTTGGGCAAGAAACGATGAGGCTCTGTTCGCTATAAAGCGTGAAATGGAACGTACTCCTAATTTACAGGTAACCATTCCTAATTTAGTTGAAGACGAATTATTAAACCATCTATTTTAATGGCAATCCTATTCAAAAACATAAAAGAATTGATTCAGGTACGTAAAGAGCCTATAGCGTTTGTAGCCGGATCGGACATGAAAGAACTTCCTACCATTAAAAATGCTTATTTAGTAGTTGAAAATGGAAAAATAGCTGACTATGGGTATATGGCAGACTGTCCAACAACCCCTGTAAAAGAAACGATTGATGCTTCTGAAAAAATGATACTCCCCACTTGGTGCGACTCGCATACCCATATTGTTTATGCAGGTAATCGAGAGGGTGAATTTGTGGACAGGATTCATGGTTTATCCTATGAAGAAATTGCCAACAAAGGTGGCGGTATTTTAAATTCAGCCAGAACTTTACAGAAAACATCAGAAGAATCCCTTTACGAACAAAGTAAGGTGCGCCTAGAAGAAATTATGCAACTGGGTACGGGTGCCGTGGAGATCAAGTCAGGATATGGTCTGACGGTAGATTCGGAATTAAAAATGTTACGCATTATTAAGCGTTTAAAAGACACTTATGACCTACCTATAAAAGCAAGTTTTTTGGGCGCACATGCACTCCCTTCCGAATATAAAGGCAATCCATCGGCCTATCTGGATTTAATTGTTGGCGAGATGCTCCCTAAAATAGCAGAAGCTCAGTTGGCTGAATACATTGATATATTCTGTGAAACGGGTTATTTTTCGGTAGCCGATACGGAAGTAATCCTGGAAGCAGGCAAACGTTATGGCTTGATTCCTAAAATCCATGTTAACCAGTTTACGGCCATTGGTGGCGTACAGGCCGGTGTTAAGCATCATGCCTTATCTGTAGATCACCTTGAAGTTATGAGAGAGGAAGATATCGAAGCGTTAAAAAACACGAACACTATGCCCGTTGCCTTACCGAGCTGCTCCTATTTTTTAAGTATTCCGTATACGCCAGCCCGTAAAATGATCGATGCCGGATTACCCTTGGCCTTGGCATCAGACTACAATCCAGGTTCTACACCAAGCGGCAACATGAACTTTGTAGTGAGTACCGCCTGTATAAAAATGAAAATGACCCCGGAAGAGGCCATTAATGCAGCTACCATTAACGGTGCTTACGCTATGGGACTGGCACAGAAAGTAGGTTCTATTACGGTTGGCAAACAAGCCAACTTAATACTTACTAAATCTGTAAATTCAATAGGTTTTATTCCTTATGCTTTTGGCTCCAATCATATCGAATCTGTCTACATAAAAGGCAAAGCTGTAAAACAGGCCTAGCAAAGACCTTTTAAAAAAGTTCACACTTAACAAATTGTAGTTCAGCGGTTTTGTTATGTAAAGTCAGATTTTTTTTCTATATTTAAGAAAAGTTGCCAAATATCTACTTTTAAGACTAACATATCCCTACCTATTTTATATCCCCATATCTTTTAAATATTTGAAATCAATTGTTTAACTAAATATTTAATTGCTATGATTACACATTCAAATACCCTAAGAAGTTATCTTTTATTGTTGGTTTTTGGTCTGACTTTGGTTGGATTCAGCAACAAAACAAACACCGAGCTTTCTGCTACTACTGACACCTTTGACCACAATCAGTTTATCTTCAATGTTCACTTAAGTGGTGCAAATGAAGTTCCCGCGAATGATTCTGAAGCCTTTGGTCGGGCCATTGTAAGAATCAACAAATCAGAAACCATGATTTACTATAAAGTGATTGTTAACAACATCATGGATGTAAAAGCATCTCACTTTCATATGGCGCCTGCAGGTTCCAATAGTGGTGTTGTAGCTACTTTATTTACTGCCGGCACTTCTGGTTGGACTAATGGTCTTTTAGCCGAAGGCACTATTCAGGCTGAAAACTTACAAGGCGCACTGGCAGGACAAGAATTAAGTGCTCTTATTGATGCCATAAGAGCGGGTAACATTTATGTAAATGTTCATACTGCAACACATCCAGGTGGAGAAATCAGGGGACAATTGTAATGACTTCAACTAAGCAAAGAGATCTCAACTAAATTATTGAGATCTCTTTGTATCCTATAGTTCTTTTATTTTGTTTATTCGTCCGCAACCGTTCATCACCTCTCTGCTTACCATTTATTCCCTTTTCAAAAAATTGCTTTTAACCTTAAAGAAATCGAGACCTAAAGCTTGTTTTCCTTTTACTGATTCTCCCTGATCTCCAGAGCCTAAATACTCGAACCTGATGACAAAAGCATTGTTAATGGGTTCATTCTCTCCTAAATCTACATAAGGCGTCGTTATACCAGCATGATTCGAATAAAAGCTTTGTGTGGTTACAAGAGCTCCATTTACATAAATATTAAAACTACCGCATGATCGTCCGAGTGTGGCACTAAAAGCAATCTCAGCCTTTTCGAATTGTTCAGTAATCTTTATTTCCGCAAAATCGCCTTTAGTTTCAAACCACAAACTTTTCATGGCTCCATTACTTAATTCACCCCATTGTGGAATCTCGGCAAAGTTCTCCTTAACACCCTCTGATTTTGCAGCAATCGGCAAAATTTCAGCTTCCAAAGCATCTTCCACAACATATTGTTCTCTTGATGCTTTATCTATTAGTTGTTGCAAGTCTTCAATTTGAGGTAAATTTGCAGCAGCCCTTTTTGGCAACGGATTCCTATTGTGTTCAACACCAGGTTTGGCATACCAAAAGGTTGTTTGCGCATATTGCAGGAAATGGGATTTACTACGTTTCCCACAAGAGGACTCCACATCGAATTTTATTCGTTCCTGAAATGGAATGGCATCTAACACCCTTGTTCGGGCACAAACATTGTAACCCTTTGAATTTGGATTGGCCACAATAATATTACCTAAAAATGGTTTGGAAAACTGGTCGGCTGGTGTAGGAACTTTTCCGCCTGCCCATCCGTAATAATCTTCGGTTCCCGTACCAAAGTGTGATGGAAATTTTTCTTCAAAGTCGCCATCAACATAAATTTTTTCATCGCCTTCACCCCACCAGCCTTCAATTGGGTTTAATACTGCCCATTCATCACCAACAATAACGCCTTGGCCTTCGGCCTCTAAAAAATTCCAATCATATAAGGGAAATGTGGGTGTGGGATCGTCCATACGCCACGTAGCATAGAAATGCATGGCAGAATCATCCCATTCGTATTCATCTGTAGTAACTCTCATAGTAGCCTCTACCCCAATATCGCTATAATTTTCAAGATACAGGTTAGCATCGTCTCTAAATGGCATCATCCATCTGCATATCATCGTACCATCTTCCTTTACACTACGCTCCCACATGTCGTAGGGCTGTATCTTACCCACATTGCTAAAAAAATCACCAACAGGAGCCCAAATGGTTTCCTTACCGTCGAATTCGGCTCGTAAAACCACAGAACGTAACGTTTGTGGCAGATTTTCGGTGTTTTGCAGCTTTATTTCTAATTGGGTAATGACCGCGCCATCCTTTAATGGTAAATGAAGAGCATCTTTCTTTTTTAGTTTCTTCGATACTGAAATTAATTGTCCTGTTCCCTTTGGTTTATCATTTAGGATAGTACCTATTTCATCTCTTAAATTCAAAATTTCGTTGAATTCTTGCATGGTAAAGGTTTTTACCTTAGTGCCCTCGGGGTATTTTCTATAATTAATAATGTTATAGAAGGCTTTATTATCCATGGTAATCTTACAACTTTTGGCATAGGGTATTGGAAAATACAGATTCCCTGCCCGGGTAGACTCATCTGCAAAAGGTGCTTTTACAAAATCCTCACCCTTCACTAATTTAAAAAAGTTGGTGCTAATGGTAGGTGTGGTCGCCCCATCCAAATAAAAATTAATGTTGGCACCTGTGGTGTTATCCAAACCGTAATAAAAGCAAACGGCCCATATTTTAGTGATTACACCCGGACCATCATCTTCCATAATGACCCATTCTTTTCTACCGTTATTTTCTTCGGTTCTAATAAACCCTATACCATCACTATCGGCAAACCAACCAGGCTTGTCAGGTGAAACGGATTCCCTGTTATAGCTACTCGCCTGTAATGTGCGATAATTTGTTTCGGGAAATCTTGTTATCTGCTCACGGTCTACCATTTCATTGAGCAATGACGTCATATTGATTTCCTGAGCCACACACTTGCCAAAAAGGGCAATAAAACCAGCCCATGCACACACTAATTGGAGACAATTATTTCTCATCTAACTATGTTTCGATTAATAAAAAGGATCTCAGAAAGCTCTAATGCTTCGGAATAGCTATTTAAAAACTACCCAGCTATAACCATTCCCTTCCACCTCGATTTCCATATCTATGGTATAGTCTCTATCCAATGTGTATTCTCTTTTTGATCCATCCGCCATTGTTACGCTTGCTTTTTCTTTCAAGCCCGTATAATACATAGGGATTTTTATACTCTTTTTGATCGTTTGATTGGTAGGGTTGAAAAACATAGCAAAGCCTTTTTCCTTTAACTTCGGATTAACATGCATCATACCATCTATATCTCTACCATTAGCTCTGTTAATATGGACAACGGGAGCATTTAGTATTTCCCTGTATTTCTTATACCAATCGACAATTTCAATTACAGCTGCTTTGGTTCGCTCTGTATCGTATAACCGTGGCCCCCGGTAACAGGCCTGGATACCCATACCGTAATTTTGGATCATATGCGCTTTGTAAGCCTCTAAATGCTCATCCAAAGGCTCTATGGTTGCTGCTGCGCCACCTCCATGATATTGTGTAAGAGGCACAAAAGTCCAACTCATACTCGGTGTTCTGTCCCAGGTACCATCGTATATGTTTTGCCGCCCCAATACCAATTGACGCTCTCTGGGTAAGGACCAGTTTACCTCCCGGTAACCAATCCCGTTTTTGGTACTGCCGCTTAAATAATACCAATCCGGAATATTTAGAGAGATACCGTGTTCATTACACCATTTATAAAAATCTGAAATCCGTTTCCAGGCTTTCCACTGTGAATCTTCTACATTTTTATGTGCTACATGCTTGGTTGATGCACAGAATTGACCGGGGTATGACCCGTCGTGCTCTAACAGGTCGAAACCTGTTTTTTCTAAAAAGGTTTTTAGTTTTTCGAAATAGTCGATCCCCCACTGACTGTTTAAGCATGGAGAGCTACCATGAATTACCCCACCTCTATTTCCTGTTTCGGGATTTATAACATCTACCTCATCACTAATCCACCGACTTGACAATAAGGAATAGCCACCTAACTCGATACCTTTACTATGGGCATAATCAGCCAAGCCTTTAAAATTGGCTATATTTTCTTCAGAAACATCTTCCATATTAAGTCCGCTTCCAAAGCTTAATATCACCATTTCGTAACCTGTTTCTGCACATTGGTCTATTGCTCTTTTAACCTTTATTTCATCTGTTGTCGTTAAATGTAAAAACAAAGGGTTTTCACTTGTCCAGGGTGCTACAAGATTGTAGAATTTGTTTGTAGCCAACCCTTTTCTTTGCTTGTCGTAACTATCAAAGGGCATTTCCCAAACTCTAAAGGTCTCATATTCAGATCCTACATTTATAGTTTCGTTAGGACCTAGAGGCAACTTACATTCTAACAAGCAGGGCATTAATAACGGATAATTTGTTTGGGACGTATAACGTGGGTCCTTTTCCCAATGAACCACTTGGTTTGACCCTTTAAAGGACATGGCATGAAAGGCATAATCGCTCTCTACATGTATATTTGGCAATTCCCAACCCGTTTCACCTCTTTCTACGGCACTTTCAGGCTCTACAGTGGCCAAAATTTCACTTTTAAAACTATCTAAGTTTATACCTTTTGTACTTTTATTTTCAACGGTTATCCATTTACTTATTAAAGGGATGCCATCATAAATTTCATAATGCACCTCCACTTTTATGCCCGGTAGGTTTACATGTGCATATTCAAAAATGAGTTCTTTTCCTTTTATTGTTTTTTTCTGTTCTAAAGCCCACCTTCTATTTTTCCAATCAATTCGCGGTTTTATATTTTCAATCCTAAAGGTTTGTACCTGAAATGAGTTTGTCGGACTCCACATTTGCTCCAACCATTCTCTTTTTAAATAGCCGTATTCTATTTGTCCGTCCAAACCTCCAATGGTATATTCTTGTCCATCAAATTTCAATATTGCTTCCGGACTTACGCCTCGCAATAAAAAATCGCCGGTGATCAAATTTTTAAATCCTACGGTCGCGCAATTGGGAGTTATTCTAAACGTTCGACTTACCAAACCATTAGACATGGTTATTTCTTTGCCATTTTCCGATTTATACACCATCGATGGTAAACTGGGGGTTTCTATAAGCCAATCGCTTTTTACGCCTTCCATATACGGTTCGGTTGGCATTGGCAATTGGTTAATCAAGGGGACTATATTATTAGTAAAAACAACATCAGCCTTTTTCATTCTGCTTAAATAGTTTCCATCTACCATTTGAGGTTTATAACCGTTATAGGTTAATTTAGCGTCTACCCAAACTGCATGATCTCCAGACACACCATCGCCGGCATCCTCCACAATAAGTTCCAAAACCTTAATGTCCTTTACCGAGATATCAACAGGTATTGCTTTGGCTCCCCCTTTAATTTTTTTACTTGCCCACAGTTTTTTACCATCACCATAAATAACAAATTTTACTGATCCCTTCTGAATCGAAGTTTCTGTATTGGCTATCCCAACAAATCGGCTTTCCTTATCTTCTTCTTTATAAAACAACTTGTTGCCATCTCCTAAGGCATTAAACTTTACTTCTCCTGTTAGATCTTGTTTATCCTGAATACCAACCAACGCCGTAAAACGATCGGACTTACCGTCCAGAAAAACAAACATTTTACTTCTGGATATGGTACCGATACCCTTACGGTATTTGTCCCCCGAAATACTAATTGCTGCTCCGTTAATGGCCTTATTCTTTTGAGCCGTCCACCAGGGTTGCTCTACTTTTTTCAAGTCCAAATCAGAGATATTTAATTCATACCTAGAACTTTGTTGGGCATTTAATAAAGTAATAGAAAATATTAGTGCGGTAATATACAGTTTGTTTAATGTATTCATTTGATGACTTATTTTTTTGAATATCTGTTCTGCTTATAATGCAAAAAATAGTATTATGTCATTCCGACAAAAGGAGGAATCTCTTTAAAAATCAAAAGATTCTTCACTTCACCACGCTGCGTTCCGAATGACAGTTCGCAAATTATTACTTATAGCAGGTATTCATTTATTTTTTAAAATAATAATTGATTTATTAATTCTGAATTAAAACTAAAGACTCTTAAATTTTAGCCGTTATAGTTTCTTACTTTCCGTCTAACCTAATTTTGACTTTTACTTTAGGGTTCCCATTTTTAATTTTACAGTCAAATTGAATGGAGTGTCCTCCATTTCCCTGTACTGGAAGCTCTATGTTACGCTCTTTAATTAACTTACCTTTTGCATCTGAAATGACAAGTTTATTGTTTTCAAGAATTAATTCTTGACCTTGTTCTAATTTTTCAGGTATAGAAATAGAGGCATGGTTACTTACTTCAATCGTTATGTCACTCACGGCAGCATCTTTTTCTCCATCCAATGTAATAAAGGCCTTAAATGGCTGCTCTCCCGTTTCGTTGGTGTATTTCCATTCAGCATAAGTGGGTTGGCCAGGTTGTACTTCGATTTTTTCAAAAACAAAATCATAATCCTGGAACATCATCAATTTCCATTCTTTATCACGTATAGTTTCCTCTAAATGGAATTCTTTACTAAGGTCTTTCAGTTGTTGCTTTTGTTTATCTGTAAATGCCCCGCTAAGCCTTGCTTTTTCCCAAATCCTAATCAAATCTAAAATGGTATTAGTATTTGGATTATTGCGTAAAGCATCGGGATTGGCCGATAATGCAAATCCCGCATTGTAAGCTGCACCCCTTGCCAACATCCATTCGATATCGGCTATAGTAGTATGTGGCCTTAATGAAAACCAACCTAGCATATTGGGCAGATAATTAGCTTCTAAAAACGGTTGGTTTTTAAAACGATATTCGGACTGACTTTGACGAAAGCCTCCATACCAGGGTTCCCCCCAATTAATATAGTGATTAATATGCCAGTAATAATGTGTTGTACGACTGGAACCATTAACTAGATTCTTTTGTGTCCCTTCGAACACCCTTTTTGCAAAATCGTCCATACTGTATGTCCCTTGTCCGGTAGCCAAAGCACCTTCATGACCATCGAAATCCATTTGGGTAATACCTGTTTCATTGAAAAAATCGATCATATTCTGAGCCATTTCTTTCTGAAGCTCAAAATCAGGAAAAAACACTTTGTACGGATGGTCTAACAACTTTCCTACCACATCGCCTTTTTGATGTCCTGAGCTTTCTGTTCCAAAAGCTCCTCTTTCACAATCCAGTAGTTTATAAGGAGCCTCTTTACTAACGGTACGATAGCGAATCAATTCATCACCAATTTTTACCGTATGCATCCAGTTGAATTCTTCATTATTAAAATACGCGTTGGTACTCACCAATATTTCTGTGCTTATTGGATCTATATCTCCTGTTAAAGTTCCCTGGCCTGTAAAAACTAGTCCGCTATTAGGAACTGGTGTTACGAAAGGGTCGTTGGGCGTTGTAAAGGTAGTCAATGTATGAGCTCCAACGCGCACTCCTTGTGCATTTGCCTTTTCTACCAGTGCTTTCATACCCGCTCTTCCGTTAGGGAATTGATCGGGGATCAAATCGAATGCTCCCCAATTTTTAAACGGATGCCCATGGTAAATGGCATTCATACCTGCCTTTTTCGTGAATTCTAAAAGTTCATCGAAGTTGTCCTCGGTAAACGTGGTAATTAAATAAGCTTTACTCCTTTCTGGATGTGTTTTTATCCATTGGCCATCAACAAGTGGATGTGGCAAGCCTTCTGCTTCTTCAATAGTACCTATGGTCTCGAGCACCGCTTCCGGATGACAACCAAAAAGCGCAATTTTAGAACCCACAACGGTTTCTCCCTCAATAGGTTTTACTGGCATATTTTTAAAATGATTGGCCCATACATTGGCTGTTCTTTCTACAGACCTGTCTATAGTAAAGGCATTTAGGGTACAACCAAAATCTGTTTTGGTAGCCGCGCCTTTACGTCCACCAGCTTCGCCTGCATTATTTGTAAGCTCCCCTCCTGTAGTTTTTAAATTAAGAGCCTGCAATCCTATTGCAAAATTTTGGTTTCGGGCAACCCCAACTACCTCTCCAACAACTCCTTCGATATTAACAGGATAGCTTCCCCATACTATAGCTGGCACTTTTTCCTGAGGAGCAACAGAAATAACTTCGAAAGTAACATAGTGTTCTTTTTCCTTGAATGCTACATCTATCTTAACACCACTCTTAAAGTTTAGACTTATAGTTGCTTCTTTCTTATTAAAATCTGCAGACAATGGTAACTGATTTATGGTATCGCTCAAATCACGAATAGCCAATAACGGTGCACTCTGGTCCTTTTTTAAAAACTCCGTTCCATTACTAATATCCTTTAACGATTGAAGATTGCCATTTTTATCGATATGTATTTGAAAAGACTCAGTACTTAATACAATCTCTTTTTCCGAACAGGCTATTGTTGTTAGTGCTATGCATAATACTATTGCATAAACATTCCATTTTACCGTTTTAGTAAACATACTTGTTTTAATTTTTTTAGGGTTTTTCATTGTCATTTATACTTTGTTATGCTTGATAGCTCCTTGACAAAGAGCTAATTTACTGGTTACTAATTGTATTCTTTCTGATTATCTTGATAAATACTGATACTTTTTTGGCAGCGTACTTTTATTTTAATTTATGACCACTAAAGTTTTTTTAGTTATTGCTAACAAATCCTTTGATTGCCGCATTATTTTCTCCAACTACAATCAAAGTGTTATCACCCACTTTAATATCCAAAAGGGTTTTAATATTGCCTGGAACGAAAAAACCGCTCTTTTGGGGAATGATATAATCAAAATCGGCATTCCCCTTACCTTTTAAGCAAACACCTATTCCAGCATCTGCCCTGCTGGTTTCCACCTCTGCTTCATATTTGTTTCCTGCCAAAAGCAGGTCGTTAATTCCATCTAAATCAAAATCTCCACAAACAATACCATTAATTGTAGAAAACTGTGCTTCCTTAGGTAAGGGTTCAATAACAAAACCTTTTTTTGTATTCATAATCATTACCGACCTGAATTCCTTAGCTTCAAGATGAAGTGCTTCTTCTAACATAGCACTTCCATAAATATCTGAAAGATCGGCGCTAGCGAACGCATTGAACGTTTTAAATTTTTCATTTATAAATGGCATTTGTTCCGATGAGCACATTTTTCCCCTTACAGGAAACAATTCGGCATCTATATTCTTTGCCAAAACAATATCCATACTTCCTGTATGGTCAAAATCACGACCATAAACATGCAGGGCAATTTCATTTAAAACCAAGAACTTTTTCTCTGTATTCTCTATCAAGAAGAGCATTAAGGCGTT